>NZ_JAEQDD010000168.1:0-6616 GCF_020737885.1 Microcoleus sp. PH2017_34_RAT_O_A
AGTAACAAATGGAGTCATATTTTAATTGGTATCTCGGTAAAAAAATGAGTAAGATTACTCATTGACAACAGTGCTTTTAGCTTAACTTGTGAGTAATGGGCAGTTAAACAAATAAGCGAGAAAGTTAAGTGATTATTTAGGAGTGTGTCGCCATGAATGGATATCAAAAGTTAGGATTAGCGGTTGTTTCTGGGGCTTTGGGTTTTTCTGCTTTCAATTCGATCGCAATTCCTGTACAAGCTGCTGTTCTCACGCAAACTTATACGGTAAATTTGAAGCAGCAGCCAGTTAATAGTACGCTGAATGGGGTGCTGCCTAAGTTTAATTCGCTTTTGGGGACGCTGTTAAGTGCTTATGTGAAAGTTGAGTCAACGGTTAACAGCGATATCAATATTGTTCCTGCTAGCAATTTTACTGGTACGGCGGTAACGAATGCTCAGATTGCTGTGAATTTACCGAGTTTAAAAGCCGATCCGAATTTGGTTTTGAGTCTGTTTGCAAATCCGCCGGAAATGAGTATTGAATCGGGGGCTGCGGGGGCTAGAGGTGGGAGTGCGAGTGGTATTGTTTCAAGGAGTTATAGTTCGCCACAGTACCTAAATATGTTTAGTGGGTGTGCTGGGGATTTAATTGCTGCTAGCATTGTGGCAATGGGTACTGTGAGAGTTTTAGGAACGCCTACAACGGTCACTTACGCGGGCACTGTCACGACTGACTCAAAGCTTACTCTCGCCTATGAGTACGAGTCTGAGTCTGAAACTGTGCCGGAACCTACTACGATCGCAGGTGTTGGTTTAGCTTTTGGCTTGGGGTGCTGGTGGAAGAGGAAGGTGGGGAAAAGGACTTTTAAATAAGATGAGCTGCATTTGTCCGCCACACAAAAAAGCCCTGCGACAAGCAGGGCTAATGTTAAATTATAGAGTTGTTAGCAGAGAGAGAATATGACTCTCCCTGCCTCTTAAAACGCACTCTTAGAACGTGAAAGTAGTTCTCAGAGTACCAATAATGATGTCGTCATTATTGCGGTCTTGATTCGGGTTGGTAATCCAAATGACGCCCGGAGTCACGGCAATGTTGTCCGAGAGCTTGAACTTGTAGAAGCCTTCAAAGTGCCACGAAGTATCGTTGTTGAAGTTCCGCAAATTGCCAGGAGCCTCAAGTTTATCCAAGTAAGGCTCACGACCTACCACAAAGCCCAGCAAGTTGCCTTCTTTCCCTAAATCGGGCAAAGCCAAAGTGGCTGCGTAGTTCCAAATTCTCGCATCGCCGACGCCGAGAATACGAGCATTGGTTAAACCAGCCCAGCCCCCAATGATAAATCTCGGGCTGAGTCGGAACGAAGCCTCAGCACCGTAGGAGTTGCTGACAACTTTGCGAGCGCGGAAGCCGTCAAAGCCTTCGCTCAAACCGTTGATGGAATTAGCCACGCCCGTGCCTGTAAAACCGCCAAGTTTGTCTGGCCCGTTCCCCAAACCGTTGTCAAACCCGAAGTTACCTCTGCTAAAGTAACCGTGGTTGTAAGTGAGAGCAACTTGCAAGTTGCGTCCCGGGGTAAAAGTCAACTGCCCCATCGCTGCGTAATCGCCGTTGAACAAGCCTGCGCCCTTGGCGGGACTTGCCGGATTTGACGCCAAATATCCAAAGGACAGAGAAGTCGGGCCGAACACACCGCCCAGCAAGCCTCTGCCACCGAAGGCGTAATCGAAGCCGATACCAGCACCGCCACCTAGGCGATAAATTGGGTTGCTCTGACCGAAGGCGCTGAGGGAGCCATTACCGCCGTCAAAGTCTTCAAAGTAAGGGTTGACGGTAGGAATGAAATCGTTCCAAATACCGTTAGCGGCTTCAATGGTAACGTTCAACCGATTGCTAGCGGGGAACTTGTAAAGCAAGCTGCCCAAGTGAAAAACGTTGTCGGTTCTGCCAACTACGTTCCAGGTTTGAGTACCTTCGCTCGTCGCCCCCAAGTTAAAGTTTTGACCGTTGCCCACATCCAGTCTGGTGAGCAACAAGTCTCTGCCGGTGAAGCTCGTATTTAAATTGAGACGTACCCGCTGTTGGAAGACGGCTTCATTGTTACCCGTACCGACTCTTCTGTTGTCTCTGCCAAACAAGCCATCATTGCCACCAAAGTCGTCGCTGAGGGCAAAAATTGCTTCCCCAGTCAGTTTAGTAGTAGTTGAGAATTGGTTAGCTTCGAGTTCGGATGTGCGAGCTTCCAGAGCATCGACGCGGCCGCGCAGGGTTGCCAGTTCTGCTGCAAATTCTTCCTGGAGCCGTTGGAGGGCTGCCAAGTCGTCTTTTGTCGCTAAGTTGGTTGTACCTGCTTTAATTAGCTCGTTAACTTTGTCTAAGCAAGCGTTTAAACCGGCGGCAAATTCGTAGCGGGTCATTGCCCGGTTGCCGCGGAATGTGCCGTCTGGATACCCGGCAATACAGCCGTAGCGCTCGACTAGGGATTGCAGTGCTTGGAATGCCCAGTCTGTGGGCCGCACGTCGGAAAGTTGAGATACTGAGGTTACTTGAGCCTGAGTTTCGCCACCAGCACCTTCGCTGCTGTACTCGTTGACCTGTTCTAATGTGGCGGCTGGGTTTTGAGCTTGTGGTGCGACAGTTTGGGCTAGAGATTGGGCCGGAGAGGGCAAATTTTGTTGTGCCTGCTCTGCAACTGCCGGGGCAGTAGTTTCTAATTGAACTGCACTGATTTGCTCCTTGACAGCGGTAGCTGCTGGGGCTGGATTTTCTAGTCTGGCTGCCGCTGAATTTTCTACTGGTTGAGCGACTGTTGGCTCAACTGCTGCTAAAGATTCAGTTACAGGTTGTGATGCAGCTTCAAGATTTGTTGCTGCGGGGTCTGTGGTGGCGGAGGCGATCGCGCTGCCCGTTGCAGCAGGGCTGGCATCTGCAATCGCTGGCTTGGTTTCGCTGCCTGTTCCTTGGGAAATTTCTTCGACTGGCTTTAGTGCTGCGGTAGTTTCGTCAACAGCCGCTAAAGCATTAACTTTGGCTTCGGAGGCTTGGCCTGTTTCAGCTTGGGCAGCTTGAGGCTTGAGCGCATCAGCAGCTTGCTGAGCGTCTGCTGCCATCGCGCTCGAAGAAACTACTAGGGTAGCTCCTAAGACTGCTGGGCTGATTAGTAGGTAACTCCACAAAAATTTCGACATATTCACTCTCATCCTCACACCGATTACAGAGAAACTTTTCGAGTCTTCTATGTGGTCAGTAGTTGCTAAACTAGCATACTTTAAAAAGAGACCTAAAATTCACTTTTTCTTTTGATTTTTGGGGACTAACTGAGTGTATGGATGTGATTGGCTGCTGTCGGATGCCTGTTTTTGACTAGGTACTCAACTGCCTCAAAACCTTACCATACTTGGACTTGGGATTGATTGGACTACTGACACATTAGGCGCTCGATAGCCTATTTACTTTTTAGCACAGCACGTCCGAATCGTCTATACTGATTCGACTTTTGCATCCAAACCGTGTCCTAGGACGCTAAAGACTCGGCGACGGTCGAACAGTTCTAATAAATCGGCGTTGATTTTGTTGTGAGCTGCTTCTTGCCGCAAAATTTTCATTGCTGCATCTGTTCGCAAAGCTCGTTTGTAGGGGCGATCGCCGGCTGTCAGGGCGTCATAAATATCGGCGATCGTCATCAATTGCGCTTGAATGGGGATTTCTGAGTCTGTTAGACCTCGTGGATAGCCTGTGCCGTCGAGTTTTTCATGGTGTCCGTAGGCTATTTGGGGAACATTTTTTAGATCCTTTGTCCACGGAATTTGGCTGAGAAATTCGTAAGTGTGAGTGACGTGAGATTCGATTGCCGATCGTTCTGTCGGCGTCAGGTTGCCCCTCGACACCATCAATTGCACGATTTCGTCTGGACTCAGCAGAGGTTTAATTGCCCCGTCTATATCTCTGTAAGTTTGCCGAGAAAGTTCTAGCAGTTGAGCTAGGGGTTCTTCTGCCAAAATGTGAGGTTCGTTGGCCTCTAGCAGGACTTCCCAATATTCTGCCAATCTGGTTTTTGCGTCTGCTAGCGCCGTGTCTAGCTGTTCTATTTCCTGGCATTTAGCGCACTCTGGCCCAGAGTCCGGGTGTTTTCGGTAAGCTGAATGCTCTAGCAAGTATTTGTATTTAGACTGGACGCATTCCATTTCCAGCGTCCGCTGAGCTAGGGCGAAACGGTGGCGAATGATTTCTAGCTGTGAGGGGTAGAGCTTTTTCTGCTTGGTCAAAACTGCTTCTGGTACTCCGATTTTGCCAAAATCGTGCAGCAGGGCGGCGTAGCGAATTTCTTGAATTTGACGGTTGTTAAAGTAAATAGAGCGCAGCCATCCGCTGCTGACGGCGTTTACTTCTTCTGACAGGCGTACTGTCAGGGCTGCAACTCGTTCTGAATGGCCGAAGGTACATGGATCTCGGGCTTCTATGACTTGCACGCTTGCTTTGACGAAGCCCTCGAACAAGTGTTCTATGCTTTCTTGGAGTTGATTGCGCTCGATCGAGATTGCTGCTTGAGAAGCGAGCGATCGAACTATCCTTTCTTCCCACTCGGAATACTGCTGCGTCGATTCCCAGGCATTCTCTGCCGTCAGCACCTCATCTGCCTTTTTTTTGCGGTTGATCAGTTGCAGTACGCCTATTGTCTCGCCCTGTCGGTTTTGCATCGGCAACACCATTACCGAGCAAGTGCGGTAATTAATATCCCTGTCAAAACTCGTATCTAGCTGGTAGGGTACATCGGGAGGCAAGTCATAGGCATCAGACAGGTTCAAACTTTGACCTGTAATTGCCACGTATCCCGCCAAGCTTTTGTCTGTCAGCGGCAGGGCAAACTCCTTAAACGACAGTCTGGGTTTAGAACCATTTTGAGCTACCTTGAACAGCAACTTAGATTTCTCGTCGCTGTGATCTACTAAATAAACGCTGCCCGCATCGCTGTAGGTGATTTCCCGGCTTTTGGATAAAATCAAGTTTAACAACCCGCCCAAATCGGGGGCGCTAGAGAGCGCCGCGCCAATATCCAAAAGCTTTTCTATCAGTTCTGTTCTTTGAGCAGATTCGTTCAAGAACTCTGGCCTTTCAAATACGATCATGGTCGGAGGATGGCGAATAGCCTTTAATACATTGGACTTGTTGCATCTCGACTTTCTCACACCCGATTTTAACCCAGAGTCGATATTTTCTTTTGAGCGGGCTTTCTGCTCTTGGGACTGTCGCTAGATGCAGTGGCGGCTAGGAAAATGAGAACTCTTGTGACGCTCCCACACTAATTGCAAGCAATATAGTTTGGGCATCTGAGTCCTGTAAAGGATATCTAGATCTTCCTTCGAGATACTCCAAACTGTTTCTCTCTACGGCGTTTTATAGTGAGGAACACGTCCAGCCCCACTGTGGTTCAATGATATCAAAGATTGTCGATTTCGGCGGTGATGGCTTCCGAGCCCTACGGGATTGGTCAACCATCCCACCTCAATCAACTTGGCTTTCATCCCACCCCAATCTGTAAACAATATGGGGTGGGGATTCCCGCCTAACTAGCTAATTTAGCGCAGAAATCTCTTGGGCTAGCGCCATGTCTTTCTCAGTTAAGCCTCCGGCATCGTGAGTTGTCAAGTTAACTGTTACTTGGTTATAGGAGATTTCTATGTCGGGGTGATGTCCTGCCGCTTCTGAGGGGGCGACCAACTTATTCACAAAGGCGATCGCGCCGATAAAATCTTTAAATAAACGGGTACACCGCAGTTGCTTACCTTCCACCGTCCAGCCCGATAATTGACTGGCGCGCTCTTGAATTTCAGTATCGTTAAGTAGATCTGCCATAATTTTTTTTATTTTGGGATAAGCTTTTTGGGAGATTAACAGCCCACCTGTCAACAGTTGACAGTTGACAGTTGACAGTTGACAGTTTAAGAGCGACCTCTACCCTTAAGTCCGAGGATTGGAGTAATGAATAGTCTGATTTTAATTTCTCCCGAGCAGGGTTCCGACTTTCAACCAATTATTTCTGGTCAAAAATCCGACCAAAAACTATCCGCTCTCACCAATAGTATTGAGGCTCAAGTTTTAATACTTAAGATTTAACACTATTTGAGGTGAGAGCGGTCTAGCGGGTCTTCAGATTAGAACCTGACTGCCGGGAGAATCCCTAGCTGAGCCTGGTTCCCGATGGAATTCGTTTCCAGTTGGAAACGACGGCTGACTGCTAGTGAGCGGCCCCGGCGCACAGCCGGTAGTTTCCAATCTGATGACCCATGCATTTACTACTTTCTATCATGGGCATCACCTCCAGGATTAGCTAAATGGCTTCATATTTGAACGCACCTCACCCAAATACAAGATCTGGTGTGAGGATTTGTGCGCTAGCCCTTGCCAGCGTAACCGAAAGAACCTGCGTTCTGAGTATCATTTCAGTAGTCACAATGATTAGAATAACACAAGGAATTAGAAGTGGGGGGATGCAAATTAATATTTTTGCAAGATGAGGGCAAATTACTGACGTATCGAGGTTTTCGATCGGTATGCCTCTAATCATTAATTTATTGGACAAGACTGGACAATGCGTACATGGCGATCCATAATACTAATATGGCAAAGTACGTGAAACCAA
>NZ_JAEQDD010000169.1:0-6562 GCF_020737885.1 Microcoleus sp. PH2017_34_RAT_O_A
CTTGGGGAAAAATTAGCCCTGTGCGTCACAAATACTGCAAAACTGTTCACCGCAATGATGGTTATATGTATGGGTTTTCCACTCTTGTCCGCTAAATCGATGATTAGAGGCGTACCGATCGACTCCAAGCGAGTATTAGCGAAGCGGTTGACCAAAATCGATAATCCGCTCCCAGGAAGCAGCAGGACGGCGTACAGGGGCAGAACTTACCCCCTGCCGTCTGTTAACCGGAACCCTGACCAAAGGCACATTTATCGGTCGGATTTGGTCGTTTGGAGTTGACATCCCCGAAGAGTTTTGCTCGTAAGTTATAACCTCAGCCGAGGCAGGTTGGACAGACGCTTTGGCAGGAGTTGAGTTAGAATCGGCTGACTGCGGATTAGGTGGTACTGGGATTGCAGGCGGTGTTTGGGTTTCGAGAGTTGCTTGATAGGAAGCAGGCTCGATCGAGGGACGCAACACCCAGCGATTTTCTACCCCGACTCTTTGAAATTTAATTTGTTCACCGTTGAAAGCCACTCCGGGAGCCAAATTTACCAAAATTCTCGCGTTTCCTGATGGCAGTTGAATTATCGCCACGGAACGCACATTGCCTTGCGGGTATAGTTGAGTTGCATCAACGGCGATCGGAGTATTGGGCAAATCCACAGCAATTTGAGACGGGTTGAGTAGGGAATAGGTGGGAGTTTTGCCCTCTGGGAGAGTAATTTCTAGCTGATTTGTGGCTGGATCGAACCGCCAACTCGTGACTGTAGAAGCATTGGCTGGTTGCTGTGCGATTTGGAGTGTTGCAACTGTGGTGGTTGCTGCTATGCTCAGGGCGATCGACACAGAGCCTAAAAATGAGGGTACCAGACACTTAGGTGTTAGTTTGTGTAAGTCTGTCCAAAATTTCGGTGGTAATTTTTTGTATTGCATGGCTGTGTAAAAGTTGAGATTTTAACTAGCTTTGAGGATAATTTTTTTTGGTAGAGGTGTTGCGGGCGATTTGCGATCGGGATAGGTGCGATCGGCAGTACAACTAACCGCAAGGGTAGCTTAACGCTGAAAGTTTAGCATTAATGGGTAATTGAAAAATTGGAAGTTAACACTTTCTGCCTAATCCCGAATGCCAACAGATACGCATTCATCCTTCTTTTCTTTTCCTTACCCTTCAACCAAGATTGTCCGAAGAGAGGAACGAAGCAAACAAGAGTGTCTATTTTTCATTGAATTTCCGTGTAATAATCTCCGATCAGAACAGTGTTACACCACAAGCAGCCGAAGAAAGATTAGTCGTGCGCGTTTTATGAAGAATTCAATAATATGAAAAATTTAACTAAATGGAAATTACTGCGATCGCGCTTCGTGCTTAACCACAAGTGGTGTCAAGTCAGACAAGATGAAATAGAATTGCCAAGCGGACAAATTATCGACGACTTTTTTATTAATGTCCGACCCAATATCGCCCTAATATTTGCGGTAACAGAACAGCAAGAACTTGTATGTGTGCGTCAATACAGGCATGGCGTCGGCGAAATTTTACTCGAACTCCCGGCTGGGAGTTTCAATCCTGCCGAAGAAAGTGGCAAAGCTGCTGCCGCCCGAGAACTGGCTGAAGAAACCGGATATGTTGCTGAAGAAATTTTGGAACTAGCAGTTTTATACGACAATCCCGTAAAAGACACTAATTCTATTTACTTATACCTTGGTAAAAATGTCAAGCTTGCCAGCCAAATTAAATTGGATATTACAGAAGATATTGAAGTAGTTTTAGTACCCATTTCAGAAGTTTTGTTGAAAATAACCAATCGAGAAATTTGTGTAGCTGGAAGCATCGCAGCTATTTTTTTAGGATTAGATTTTTTAAACAAACATTAGTTGGGTTTGTAGTGAGGACTTTAGTCCTTTCTTGGATGCGGACTTGCCTTTCTCACTAAGATTTTTTTTGCAATACGCTTTGAATAAGAAATTCCAAGAGATCCCCTCGCATCCCCCGATCGAAGCATGGTAGTTTTATTATGGGGAGAGAGAGATAGGTACGTAGTTGGGCTTCAGCCCTCTTTAGACGTATAGATAAAGGAGGCTCAAGCCCAACTACGTACCTTTATTTATTAATGATAAAATTAATTACACTACGATCGCTCGCCAAGCTTGTAAATTAGTAATTTCTGGCCTTTGATTGTGCAATTAATTGTGTCCGGTTACTTAAAAAACGGTTTGTAGTATTGAAGCGTTGGTTTCTGGCGATCGATCCCTTAAAGCACCAACCGCCAGAAACCAAGCGGGGAAAGATATTGAGAGTTATTGAAGATGTCTGTTAGTCATTAGTCAGCAGTCATTAGTTGCGATCGTCATTTCCGAGAGAGTATCCTAGTAAGGTGCGCCGCTATGCCATAATTGTAAATAGCCAGAATTCTTGTAGCGACGCAGCCTACTTATTCCCTCTTGCATCTTCCTTCAATCACTGACATCGATTACAAAATCCGTTGCCGAACTTCCTGATTCCCTCTTCCTTCGTCTTTTTGGCTTCTTGCATCTTCCTTCAATCACTGACATCGATTACAAAATCATTGCTAAACTTCCTGATTCCTTCTTTCCTCTTGCCTCTTCCTTCTTGCCTCTTCCTTCTTGCTTCGTCTTTCTTGCTTCTTGCTTCGTCTGATAGAATCCCGCCAACAGCCGAACAGGTTGCACCCGCTTATCGCTCAATATCCTCTAAATTCGTAGCACAAAATTATGAAAATAGCAAACTCAAACCCTTAAGCGAAAAGGAAGTTTCTCAGCGCTTGCAAAATTTGCCTAATTGGACTAGAGAAGGTAAAACTATTAAATATACGCACGAATTTAAAAATTTTGTCGAAGCTGTCAGTTTTGTAAATTGTCTGATTTCCCCCTCAGAAAAAGCTGGCCACCATCCCGATATTGCTATTGCTTACAACCGCGTCACGATAAGTCTCACAACTCACGATGCAGAGGCGCTGACACAACAAGACTTCGATCTAGCCGAGACAATCTCTAAATTAGTCAGCGACTGGATGCCCGGAAATGTTTGTTTAGTAGTGGAAGGTTCTGGATAATGATTTTACTGTACCAAATCGCCAACAATCAAGCAAAAAGTCAAGCAAAAAAGCTGTTTTTAATTTTATCATTTTGCTTATTCCTCGGGGAAACGGCTGCTTTCGGGCAATCGGTTATCCCCGCGAATGACGGCACCGGTACTACCATCGTCCCTCAAGGAAATCGAATCGATATTAGCGGTGGTCAACTATCGGGAGATGGGGTTAATCTTTTCCAGAGTTTCCAACGGTTTGGCTTGAACAAAAATCAAACAGCGAATTTTATTTCCAATCCTAACATCCAAAATATTTTAGGGCGAGTTGTTGGCGGAGAACCGTCTATAATTAATGGCTCGATCCAAGTTAGCGGTGGCAATTCCAATTTGTTTTTAATCAATCCAGCGGGTATTATTTTTGGCAGTAATTCTCAGTTAAATGTACCCGCATCCTTTACTGCTACCACTGCTAATAGCATGGGTTTTGGCAATAATTTTTTGAACGCGATCGGTTCTAACAACTATCTGAATTTAACAGGAAATCCCAGCAGTTTTGTATTTTCGGATGTGACACCTGCCAGCATTGTGAATCGCGGCAACTTGGCGGTAAAACCAGGGGAAAATATAACTTTACTCGGTGGCAGGGTTACAAATACAGGTCAAGTTACAGCACTGGGAGGTACAATTAACATCCTTTCAGTAACAAGCCCAAGTGTTGTCCGTATCAGCCAACCAGGATATTTGCTCAGTATAGAAGTCAGCAGCCAAGCATTGAATTCTCAAGGGGAAAATCCCAATACATCCAGCGAAAACTCATCTGCAACTCTTCCCGAATTGCTGACAGGTAAGGGTGAAAAAGTTAATAATGCTTCAGATGTTGCTGTTAATAGTGACGGTAGCGTTCAATTAACCAGATCTGCCTCGCAAACTCTCCCTCCTAATAATTTAAGACAAAATAACAGCGGGACAGCTCAAACATCTCCACAACCTAGTAATACCAACAATCCCAATCCGGCTGCTAATACTAATAATGGCGCCAGCGCTCCACAAACTACTAATACGAGCAATCCCAATCCGCCTGTTAATGACAATAAGGACGATATGCCTCCACAGCTTAATACCGCAAATCTCAATGTCACTCCTAATAATACTAATGTTGTGATGTCCCCACAACCGAATACGGGTAATTTAAATTATCTTCCTAATAATATTCAGGTTCCTCCCTATTTAGCCGCTCAAATTGTGAAACAGGGTAACAATCTGCAAAATGCTCTGGCACCCAATATCCAGCCAAATTTTCCTATAAATCAACAGCTTATTCCTAGAGGTTTTTCCGTGCCAATGATGAATAATATGGAGCTGTTGTCTGCGCGCCAGATTATTAATAACCTGCCGATAAATGGGAATATCGATCGCACTTCCATTTTTACCAGTAGCCAGCCAAATTTTATTATCAACCAACAGATTAATCCTAACAAAGCTCCAACACTGGCTCCCAACATTCAGGTAATTGATGCTCGCAATCTTCCCGGGAATCCCCCGATGTCCGCTGCGCCCAATATAACTCAAATGCGGGCCCGCCTCGGGCAGAATCTGCCCCCCGGCGTCCCGAATATTCCCAGTGGTGTAGCGAATCCTTCGGCAAATATGCAGGCAATTGCTAACATCAATTCCATGCTATCTTTAGATGGAAACCGAGCTGAGAAATATGCTGATTATTTTGGGAATGGCTTTACCAATCCCAATCTCGGCGCTGAAAATATCCGCGAAACTTTGCTCAAAGTTGCCTCGCAAACAGGCAAGAGATCGGCAATTATTTATATTAACTTATTTAGCGATCGAGTAGAATTATTACTGTTCTCTCCCGAAGGTTCGGCGATTAGAAAAACCGTACCGGAAGCCAATCGGGAGAGCATCATCAAACTAGCAACGGAATTCCGCGCAGAAATCTTGAATCCTGGGAATCTGAACACCACCAGCTACAAAGCATCCGCTCAAAAACTTTATAGTTTGCTGATTGCACCTTTAGAAACAGACTTGCAGGAACAAAATATCAATACGCTGTTATTTTCACTGGATACCGGTTTGCGGAGTCTCCCCTTATCTGCTCTTTATGACGGCAAACAATTCCTGGTCGAAAAATATTCTCTCAGTCTAATACCAGCTATTTCACTTACCGATACCCGCTATGTATCGCTACAAAATGCCTCTGTTTTAGCAATGGGAGCCGCTCAATTCGATCGGTTAGATCCCCTACCAGCAGTGCCAATAGAACTATCTACTATTGTAGATTTGTGGCAGGGGAAATCTTTCTTGAACGAACAATTTACCCTGAACAACCTGAAATTCCAACGCAGTAGAAATCCTTATCAAATAATTCATTTAGCAACTCACGGCGAGTTTAAACCGGGAGCAGCGAGCAACTCTTTTATTCAACTGTGGGATGGAAAACTGCAATTAGATCAACTCAGAAATTTGGGGTGGAACAATCCACCTGTGGAGTTATTGGTACTATCAGCTTGCCGCACAGCACTCGGAGATGAGACAACGGAAATGGGTTTTGCTGGCTTGGCATTTCAAGCAGGAGTTAAGTCGGCTTTAGCGAGTTTGTGGTATGTTTCTGATGAAGGTACGTTAGCATTGATGAGCGAGTTTTACCATCAATTAAAAACAGCTCCGATCAAAGCTGAAGCTCTCAGAGCAGCGCAAATTGCTATGATCCAAGGTCAAGTTCGGATCGAAAATGGAGTCTTGTGGGGCCCTTTTGTTGCAGCCAAACGGGGAGGGCAAAATAGCCAGCAAGCCATCCGAGAAATGGCAGGTAATGGCGATTCCCTACCCTACCCTTCGGGAACCCCTACGGGGAACGGGAACTCATTAGGGGAAGATAGCTTCGCTGCACAAAATCTCACTCATCCCTATTTTTGGTCTGCTTTTACAATGATTGGTAGTCCTTGGTAATCGATGTGAAATTAAATTAGATGGAGGATTGTGAAATCTTAAATCTCATATCAATTCCGTCAGCATCGGAATCATTCATCTCTCTATTCTCTGCCTCCGCGCCCTCTGCGTTCTCTGCGGTTAAATTATTCCGATACAACCGGAATTGATATGATATCAATTCCGGTTGCACCGGAATCATATAGAGGACACGGCAGTGCCGTGTCCCTACCGTGATTAATTGTAGGGACACGGCAGTGCCGTGTCCTGGCTTTGGGTAATAATTCCGATGCTACCGGATTTGATATCCAATCTCAAATCTCGAATTAAATATTGAGAAACCCGGTTTGTTCGCAAACCGGGTTTCTCAATATTAGGTCAAATTGGGCGCATTAAATGCGCGCTGCTGTTTACTGGGAAAAAGTCACAAAATCCAGAGCAGTAATAGCATTACTGGCTCCGAAAATATTAGCTACAACCTGCCCAGTAGAGGCTATTTGCAGGACACTTCCGTTCGCCGTCGAGTTAATTTGCAACTGAGCAAAACTCAAGCCGCCAGCTAAAGCAAACTTGTCGATTCCTACTTCA
>NZ_JAEQDD010000170.1:0-6484 GCF_020737885.1 Microcoleus sp. PH2017_34_RAT_O_A
TAGTGTAGAAGCGATTTAAATCGCCGTCTTTGTTTGTCTTTCTTCCAGCCCGCGGAGGCGGTCTTTGTTAGTGTAGAAGCGATTTAAATCGCCGTCTTTATTTGTTATGGTTGCTTCCAGCCCGCGGAAGCGGGCTTTGTTTGACTCTGAAGCGATTTAACTCGCCATCTTTGTTTGACTCTGAAGCGATTTATCTCGCCGTGTTTGTTTGTGTGCTGATTAAACTTGAGGTTGAACCAAATTTTCCTTTCCTTTAATCACCTTAGCAGATATAATCTTATCTCCCTGCCTCAGTTTATCCAAAACCTCTTTTCCTTCAATCATGTAACCAAAAACAGCATACCGACCGTCCAACAAATTCAGACCAGCGGGCGTGAGTTCGGGTTCAAACAAGAAAAAGAAAAACTGAGAAGAACCGCTGTCTGGTTCAGCTTCAGCCCGGGCCATCGCCACAGCACCAAAAGCAGAAAAAGGCAAAACAGGCTCGTCGCGATAACGTCCCGCATCTTCTAGAGTAATCCCATAGACAGGTTCCGTGTCCTCTCTAACGAGCACTTCCAGCGGCACATTCCGGTATTTGCCAGTACCTGGATCAATAAAGCCCACTTCCTTGCCTTCGGGATCTCCCGTTTGCAAAACGTAGGATTCTTCCGATCGAATAAATGGTAAACCATCATAGAAACCTCGATCGACCAAATCCACAAAATTACCAGCAGTCACAGGCGCACTGTAACCGTCAACCACAACATTAATTGTCCCCTTATCCGTTTCCACCGCCA
This sequence comes from Microcoleus sp. PH2017_34_RAT_O_A, assembly GCF_020737885.1. Taxonomy (NCBI): domain Bacteria; kingdom Bacillati; phylum Cyanobacteriota; class Cyanophyceae; order Oscillatoriales; family Microcoleaceae; genus Microcoleus; species Microcoleus sp. PH2017_34_RAT_O_A. The sequence continues at coordinate 780 of NZ_JAEQDD010000170.1, forward strand.
CAGTAGCGCGACCTTTCAGTTGAGGCAGATTAGCATACTTAGCAGGCACTTCAAACGGAAACTTTGTCACCATCAACTCTTCGATTTCGCCTACCGAACCGAGGATTTTCGCCTTCAAGTCAATAACTTTTTCCCTGTCTTTAGCCTCAACAGCCTTTTCCAGTTCAGCAATTCCCTCCTTGACTTGTGCAACTAGCGCCTCAGCTTCCGGCTGTTTCGCCTCAGGAATACTCACTAAAATGTCGGACTCCCGAATGCTGAGAATCCTCGAAGCCTTACTGACATCGCTGCTAATGGGCCCCCAACGTTTAGAACGGATGTGGTTGCCAATGTCTTCCAGACTGATTTGCAACTCACGCACAGTCTGATTGTCAATAGGTAGCGCGAAACGCAGCAGCGCCCGGCCGTCCGTAATCGGATTCCCCGCAGGCATACTGCTGCTGGGGCGTTTCGCATAGGAAACTGCACTGAAACTCAGGGAGAGTGCGAACAGCAGGACTGCTAAAGCACCGGTCTTCACCCAGCGCTTGCACGTATCGATCGAGAAATTAGGCCAATGCAACATATCTTTAACTTTTATTGCCTCTATTATCTTCCCACAGCGCGCGATCGCCTTCTCTCCATTACATCCGTTGCCTCTCCTTGTCCAACAGACAGAGGTTTTTCACTTGGAGTACAGCACTTGCTCCCTTTGAAAGGTAAAATAAATTGCCAATTGCTTTTTGATGCCGTCAGCTAGACTGCGGCTTTAAGCTGACCCCGCTCAAAAACGGATACAATCCCCAGACTCCTGTCGTGGAGAGATCAAAATTTTAGACCAAGGTTCAATCTCCCAGATTCAAAGCTGCGAGTGAATCTAAAATCTAAAATCTAAAATCTAAAATCGACTGACTATAGTTCCCCCGTGCCCAATGGCGACGGGATTGCCCGCAAAAATTTATATGCTCTCCAGTAACGACTTTCGACCAGGTGTTTCAATTGAATGGAATAACGGCGTGTGGCGGGTTATCGAATTCCTCCACGTCAAGCCCGGAAAGGGTTCCGCTTTTGTGCGGACAAAATTAAAAAACGTCCAAACCGGCAGCGTAGTGGAACACACATTCCGAGCTGGCGAATCTTTGCCTCAAGCCAACCTCGAAAAGAGCGCGATGCAGCATACCTATAAAGAAGGCGACCAGTTTGTCTTTATGGATATGGAAACTTACGAGGAAAGCCGCCTCACAGCCAAGGAAATAGGCGAGCGTGTCAAGTACCTGAATGAAGGTATGGAAGTCAGTATCCTTCGCTGGAACGACCAAATCATGGAAGTGGAATTACCCAATTCTGTCGTCTTGGAAGTGACACAAACCGATCCCGGAGTCAAAGGAGATACTGCCACCGGTGGCAGTAAACCGGCCATCCTTTCCACCGGAGCTCAGATCATGGTTCCTCTATTTATTTCGATAGGAGAACGCATTCGGATTGATACTCGTGAAGACAAGTACCTCGGCCGAGAATAGAAACGACGGAGAAAAAGGGAGTTTTTAGTTTTTAGTTGTGAGTTGTGAGTTATTAGTTAAAGAGCTAAAAAATCATCGCTCATCGCTCAAAGATTAAAAACTACCCCTTTTGTCTCCAAAATCGGTGAAGTTTCCTAGCTTCGCCGGATTCCAATTTCTCAATTTTAAATTCTTAATTACCCTTGAATCTACTGTGCAATTAGACTTAAACCAGCTTTGCGAACTGCTGACTGTTTTAGACAAAACAGGCATTTCGGAACTGACATTAAAAAGTGGGGAGCTTGAACTGACTGTACGCAAAGGCATTCTGGCCAGCGAACCAGCCACGGTTACTGCCCTCTCTACCGCGGCAAGTGTCGCTCCGACGATCGCCCTGGGATCTGTTTCTAGCCCCACTGCCGCCCCACCGGATGCTGTTAGTCAAAATGCAGGAGCAACTCCGGCCACTCCTGCACCAGCCCCTGCTGTCGCAGCTCCTGCTGCCGTCTCTGCTCCTGTCGATACCAAATGGGTGTCAATTATCTCGCCCATGGTAGGAACGTTTTATCGCGCTGCTGCTCCCGATGAGCCACCTTTTGTCAATGTGGGCGATCGCATCAAAGTCAGCCAGACAGTCTGTATTATCGAAGCAATGAAGCTGATGAACGAGATTGATGCTGATGAAGTGTCCGGTCAAGTCATGGAAATTTTAGTGCAAAATGGCGAACCTGTCGAATACGGTCAAATTTTAATGCGAATTAATCCGGATTGAAGCATTACTTTATTGTTATGGACAGAATAAATGCTAATATTTCGAGATCACTTCTCCCCGGTGAGTTTGATGAAGTCATCCCAGCCTGTCCCGCAAGAGGTTGTGCAACAAGTTGCTGAGTATTTCAGTATTCTGAGCGAGCCAATGCGTTTACGAATTTTGAACTTGCTTCGCGACGGAGAAAAATGCGTGCAAGAGTTGGTGGAAGCTACTCAAACGAGTCAAGCCAATGTTTCCAAGCACCTAAAACTTATGCTCCAAGCTGGTATCCTCACTCGCCGGAGTGAAGGAACATCAGCCTATTATAAGGTGCAAGACGAGTTAATTTTTGAGCTATGTACTATGGTGTGCGATCGGCTTGCCACTCGGATCGAACAGCAAGCCCTCCACTTTCGGGCATTTAGCCTGACTGCCAAGCACTGAAAATTAGTCATTAGTCATTAGTCATTAGTCATTAGTCATTAGTGCGAGCGTCCCCGCTCGCGAACGTTATCAGTCAGCAGTCATCAGTCGGTAGTGCGAGCGTCCCCGCTCGCGAACGTTATCAGTCATCAGTTATATCAAATTCGGTAACTACGGAATTCTACCCTGCTCGCCGTGCGGGACGTTTGGCTTCGCGATCCGAAGCGAGCGACACGCTCGAATTGCACTCCGAAAATTATTATTCCGATGCAAATGTTAACGATATCATCAGCAATCAATTATCAGCTATCAATCCCTATTTTCCGCATTCAGACTAATAACTAATAACTAATAACTCCTAACTCCTAATTAATAACTCCTAACTAATGACTAATAACTAATGAATCAAAAATTAGTTAAGGGGAAAATTTTTGTCAAAACTTTGGCGGGTACTCGGTTGAGCCACCTCCAAACCTTCGCCACCCAAAAGTTCCAAAGGCTTGCCGTCCACCGAGATCCAAACCTTAGTATTCGGTTTTAAACTCGTAGCTGTATAGATAACTTGCCCTAACCGGCTCGTCATTGAACTGCTGCCTCCCCCCGCAGTAAATTCACGCGACAAATCGACATAAACTTCATCATTCTTGACACTCAAACCCCGGAGTTTTGTCCCTTTAGGTATTTCGCTAGAAACAGTTGCATCCTTCGGCCCAGCCAACAAAGTGTTAAAAGCAGCTTGTAAAGTTGCATCAGGCTTATCAGCTTGTTTGACAGCTACTTTCGTAGGAACTGCCTCAAATTTGCCGATCGCATCTTTAACCCAGTACACTTGGACTGTTTGGGCATCAGCCTGCTGCAAAGGCTTCGGCTGTGACGACTTGGGCGCCAGAGCCTGAGACGCCAGAGGGGTAGGTCTCTGAGCTTGAGGCGTCTGAACCTGCGGCGTCTGAGCCTGTGGCACCTGCACAGCATTTGGAGGAGGTACGGGGATAATTACAGCAGGGGATTGGGCAGGACTTGGGGATAGCGCCGGAGCGATTGTCGGAGCTGAAGACTGCGTGTCTGCCGTGGGCGAACGGCTTGCCGTCCACCAAGCAATGCCACCTCCAGTCACTAAAGCCAACCCGCAAACACCGGCAATGAGTGCTGTTGTGGAGACGTGGCGTACTTCTTGTCCATCTTTCATAATACAAATCCTCGTTAGAGATAAAGCGCTTGACACGGTGAGGAGCTACTCCCGATCGGCTACATTTGTTTTTGCTGAGATTCTGGAACAGGGAACAGCTAAACCAAAACAATCCTGGCATCTTTAACAGCTTAGGAGCTATATTTCATTTTGACACCCTCCCGCTTAAAAACAAGGTATAAGTCTGAAGGCAGAATATAGAAGGCACTTATGCTGTGGCATATCCGAAGTTTACCTGACATTTTATCTAACTCGTAAATTACTATAAATTAACTAATATTTTGCCAAATATCACAATCGGTAACAGGTTGAAAATCTTTAATATTTTTAGTAGCAATAATGACTTCACGACCAGGAAATTGCTCTTTGAGCAGACACCATTGAGCAGCCAGAATGCAGTCTACATCAATGTTCTCCTTAATTTTATTAGATTGACTCATAGCTCTTGCCTCCGCCCATAGTTCGGCAGCCTTTTCTAGCAAAGCAAAAGTTACTTCTTGAAATTCAAGTAACTCTCTTAGTTTATCTAACTCTTGAATACTTTTGCTTTTTATCCGAATCAATTCACGTCTAAGTTCATAATCACAGATATCAGAAGCAATTATATAAACGCCTTTCGACAACAGTCTATAAAACCATTCTGTGCATTGATAAATCTCCGTAGTCAGCTTCTGATCTTCAGACAATTTCTCATCAATATTTGTTATCAGCAAAGCAATAATATTAGAATCTAGAATTAGAATCACTCTACAATTTCCATCCTTTTTCTTCTCCAATACTTTCTATTTGCTCAAGTCGTGACTTTGCCCAATCCATAGCAGATTGGTTTTTCTGAATTTGCATTTCACGAGTAAATATTGGATTATAAGGAGAGTCAATCAAATGTAATTTTTCATTTTGTGTTCGGTCTTCTTCGATTTGCCATAATACTGCTCTAGCAGTGTTTTTTAATCCAACTAAATATAAAAAAACTGACTCGTTCTGATTGGCTCGATCGGGTTTTAGATTAGAATCATTTAAAAAAGCCAATGCTATATTCTTAATGCACTCTATTAAGTGTTGTGGAAAGTAGACAAGATATTCTTCTAAAAGCTCTGATAGTTTCACCATACCCGTGTATAGCGATCGATATTGACGTACTTTATCTGTTTCTTCTTCAAACGCAATCAGCATAAAACCCTGAGCTATGATTAATTCCCTCAAGCCATCCATGTATTTTTCACGATCTTCAATTTCTTTGAAAGTATCACGGGCTAAAAAGTCACTATATTTTGCTTTAAATTCGTTTAAAAGTGGTCTGTATTCAGAGTAATAAATATCCGCTCTTAGACGTATATCTTTTGCTTCTCTAATCCGTTCTAGTACCTCATAAATTTTCAATCCATCAATAAATAGTTCTTCTTTAGGAATCCGCGCTTCATCAGATTTAAACAGCTTTTCTAAGGCGTGTTTGATTAAACTTAGTTCACCAAACATCACCTCCTCACTGTTCGATGGCAATGCTCTAATTAAATTTTCTGTAGTGACTGTCATAGGAAGCCGACTCCATAAATAAAGGCTTTTATGATTTATGAGAGCACATGAGCTACAACTAGCGCGCTCCTTCTATTATCATAAACGATCATCTCGCTAAAACTGTAATTTTTCCCAAACAAAAAGCGCCCCTATTTCTAGGGGCGCTTTCTGTTTATCTCAAGCTAAAACTTAGCCGTTGATGGAAGGAGCAACCAAAGCAACTGGAGTGGTTTCGCCAGCAGCCAAGTCGAGAGGGAAGTTGTGAGCATTGCGCTCGTGCATTACTTCCATACCCAAGTTAGCGCGGTTGATGACATCAGCCCAGGTGTTGATGACGCGACCTTGTGAGTCG
>NZ_JAEQDD010000171.1:0-9652 GCF_020737885.1 Microcoleus sp. PH2017_34_RAT_O_A
ATGTCTTTATCTCCACATAAACTGCCTAATTATCAACAAGGCATAAGAGCTATGAGCCTTATTCTATCAGCGTTATAGGCGACTTGTCACCCCGACAGCGGATTGAGAAAGACTTTGCCTCGTCCAGAATCGTATTTTACTTCTGGCACATAGTTTTGAATAGCACCGCCTCCTACGGGTGTAATAGAGAAAGCTTCGCATTTTTGACTTGTTAGTGTCACAAGCAAAGGTGTTACAAATAAAAACAGGGAATATCTGGGTAATGACATTTTTTTATCCTCTATAAAGTAGATATCTAACATTTATCAACCTTTGTTGGAAGTATCTTATAATGGCAATCTTGCAGCAATTTATGTTCAAAGGTGGACTAAGCTGATATTCTTTGAGGGAGTAGTTCCCCGACCTACCCAGATTTTTTCTTCTGTCCTTGGTACTTGCGTTATTAGTTCGCAGAGTCGTACTATTGTGCTGCGGACATCATACTCTAAAGCAATCGAGTACACGCCAGGACTGAGAGGCTCATAAATCCAAGGGGCACCTTGAGCATTAGTACCTTCAAGCTGAAGCTGATTATTCTGCCACTGAAGTATCCAGTTCCAAACGAAAGTTTCACTTTTTCCAGGTTTGATTGACGGACAAAGGGGTTTGTTTAAGGTCGGTGGATCAGATGAAATTACCTTGTTGGCTATTTTTAATTCTTGACCATCCATTTTTATAATCTTTGGACCAAAGCTAAGCGCCAAGGGGACGCGAATAGACTCTGATGTTTTGTTGGTAATGCGGACACCAAATTGCACAGGGGTATTTGCACCGTGCAGATTGGCTGGAATTGGCCATATCGGGTTAAACACCACAGTTTCTAAATGGATACCATCTACTTCAACTACATTGCTATGTGTTGATTCAAAGGATGTCAATTCAGTTGCCCTCCCCAGTTGGGCATCAACACCCCCAGCTAACAATCTGGGTACATGGCCGAGCGCGATTACACCAGAAGTGTCAGGTTGTTTTTTGGGGAGGGTCAATACAGGCTCTGGCATTATGCTTTCAAAGCGGATGCCATCAATTTCAGCGGATTTCAACTCAGCCACCCTGGTTATTCCTATATCAGAGGGCGTTGTCCCTCCTGCGGACTTATGGCTCAGTTCGATTACACCCGAAAGGATTAAAGCCAATAAAAACAAGGCAAAATGCTTAATCACATGAATTAGCTCTGCTTTTTTTAAAGTGACTCATTACTATTTGACGATATATATTAGGACAAATCTATTAATCTTTTAAGCGTAAAAATACTGAACTTTTTTAGACCAATTTTCCCTACTACCAGCAGTAGAACGGCTCTCTCGAATGCTTAGTCCAAAAATTAGCGATCGATACAATTCACCGCAGTTTTTTACCATATTTCCCTAGAATCTGTAACGTTTTATTTAACTATTGGAAGCGCAACGAGGCTGCCGTTTTATTCGTAATCTGAAGAGCGAGTTTTACAAGAGTTGTAGCATAGGGCTTATTTGAGGGGATTGTCAAGACACGATCTGGCATGAAAATTTGAAAGTGAATGCCATCTACTTCAACTGTATTGCTGTTAATAGATACAGGTGTATAAATTTCCACGATCGACCAAATTGATTATTTAGGAGATACAGCAAACCATCTGTTTCTCTCTTCCTCCTCGTTTGACTCACTTTAAGGCGGAATCAGCCTAAACTCCACAAAAGGTGTATTCACCATTCCCATCCAGAGGTCTTCACATAAAAACTCTAATTTTTCTGTGAGGGATCTGTATGTTAAGTGAATCTGGTATGTACCGAAGGCGAGATCGTTAAACCTCGAACAGGATCTACCTCCACCTGAAACTATCAGGCTTAACAGATTATTTGCTTGCCTTGTAAGGCTAGCTTTGAGAAATAAAGTAATGCTTTCTCCTGGTTTCACAAGTTGTAAGTCGGATTCTTGAGGAATAACCCATCCCAGACTACCGCCACAGTCTAGGCGAGGTATCATACCATTTTCTCCTATTAGTTGGGGAATCAATGTATCAAATAAGATAAAGCGAAAAGGAGTTGAGGTATTGTTGGTAATTTTCATCCCAATCTGTACGGGAATTTTCGCAGATGATGCGGTTAGTGGAACTCTTAAGCTTGGCTCAGGAACTAGCGTTTCAAAGCACATACTATCGACTTCTACTCGATTGTTGTGATGCGGCACAGGTTCAATAAATCGTAAATTAATCGCAGGACTTGCAAACAAACTTCTCTCACTTTCTTCTACTCTAATTATTTCCCCTGGTGAATTTTCTAATAAGAAATTATCGCCCGGAGTTAAGTAGATGAATCGAAGCTGGTAAGTTCCTAGTCGTAAAGGTTGAAACAAATAAATTTTCTCAGGCCCAATAATGGTTGTGGTAGTAGAAAAAAGACTCGTTTGGAGTTGCAGGCAGTTATTTTGCCAAAACAGCTTTGCCATAAAAGACCGCACTATAGCTCTATTTTGGGGAATTGCTATACCCTTGTAATAGTTAGTTGCTATTGGTCTATCGCTCGTTTTTTGAGGGCGTATTTCTTTACCGTCAACAGTAAAAAGTTCGGGCGTTAAAAATTTATCTATGAAAGGAAACAATCTTGGTATATTATTAGTAATTTCTATATGAATCTGTACAAATGTAGTTGCATTCGTACTGTTCTTCGGTACTGGCACGACTATAAATTCGGGTTCCCAGATTTCTATATCAATACCCTTTTGTTCCACTGTATTGTTGTCACTTCAATTAAAATCTGTCATATTTATTACCCTTTATATGCCCCAAGTTTTCATTAACAGTAACTATTTTCTGTACTTTATTTAATGCCAGGACTCTAAAAATGATGAAATTCAATATAAACTAGAAAAAATGCTTGCTCACATCAATTAGCATTGCTTGTTGAAAGTCACTTCTCAGCTATTTGAATATGTATTAGGAGGAATGCCTTCATATTGGAACCGTAAAAATACGGAATTTTTTCAACCAATTTTCTTTCCGAAGAGCAGTAAAAACACTAAATTGCACTCTCATGTTAATTTAACAACCGCAGATATATTGATAATGCGTTATGATTGATTAATTTAATAAATAGCACTTATTAAACTTGTTTATGCTTCCACCAAATATGTCGCATCATACCCAACTGCTGCAACATTACTTGTGTCCGCAGCAAAAAAAGATGGATAAACAGGCAATAAAAATATAGAGGTGCGATCGCCCGCGCCTCTATATTTTACTAAAAGTTAAAATTCCATACCAAAGTTTTGTCAAAACTTTGTCTACATTCGGAACTGTCGGCAAAATGTAATCGAGATTCTCGTGGGGACGAGCAATTATGTGATACGATAGCAACTTTCCGCCATCGACCTTTTTAACTGATTCAATTCCAGCAGCAACGGCTGCTTGCACTTCAGAGATATCTCCTCGAACTATAATTGTCCAGTAAGCACGGGTTATTTTTTCATAGCGAACTAAAGTAACTCGGGCTGCTTTCACCATTGAGTCTGCAACTTCTACGGCAGCGGGAAATCCTAAGACTTCAACCATTCCAACTGCAACACCCATTACAACATTCTCCTAAGTTTCACAAGATATCTGAGACTCATTGTATGTGAAAGTGTTGACAGAAATTGGTTCGGATGATTTTGGTCAGCTAGAAACCCGATCGCCCAAAATTAAAAAAACTCCAGAAGCTGTTGCGACATTTAAATCCCACAGCAGTCTTCGCGCCGGAAAGCCCGCCACATCAGAGTTTGAATAAAATAAACTGCAAAAATTAGCTGCGCGACAGCTTAGTTTCTCACCGCCAGCAAGTTGGCTGACAAATTTGCCTGACGATTTTTGGGACTTTCAACTTAAAAAATCCAGCCCCGCCCAGACACAAAACTTTACAAGCTGCGAAGGGGCGATCGACCGTTGTGGTTTCCCTTGCAGCGAGCAGAACGCTCGCACTCCGGTATCATTCGGATATGACTGATGACTGATGACTGATGACTGATGACTGATGACTAATGACTCAAAACTCGTCAAGCAACCACTCCGAGGCTCTTTCGCCCAAATCCAGGGGAATGCTGACAGCTTTGCCCAAGCGCGGACGATCGCGAGTAGTGACAATATATTCTCTCACCTGTTCGGTGCTGCCCCAGCCATTGAGGTAATTGGCCACCGCCTCCAAATGCTCGAAATAATCAGCCTCCGTCATCGGAAAAGACACCTGTTCCAAATATTTCCACATCACCTGCACAAAAATCTTGCCCCGCGTCCGCCGCAATCTGATATCGTAAGACTTTCCCCATTTTTGTAGGAGTAGCTGGTGTAAATCCTTGCCCGTCATGGTTGCTCCTGAGTGAATCTGTTAAACATTAAAAGACAAAGTTCAAAAAATGTAATAATACTCTAATAAAGGCTGGAAGGCGCATTCTTAAAAGGAATTTTCGCTGCCTCAAATTTGTGCGAGCAGATTAGCACCGATAGTCCGAGTTGTCTGCACGTACAAGTTGGCTCACAAACAAACGTAACTTAAAACCGTAAAGGCAGGTCATGGCTCAAACTTCTGCTGGAAATCCCGATGTTCCCGATATGGGGCGTCGCCAATTTATGAATTTGCTGACGTTCGGTACAGTCACAGGTGTGGCACTGGGCGCACTTTATCCCGTTGTCCAATATTTTGTTCCTCCGTCGAGTGGGGCTGTTGGCGGTGGCGTGACAGCTAAAGATGCCTTGGGTAACGACATCATCGTTAGCGAATATTTGACTTCGCACCCTGCGGGCGATCGCAGTTTGGCCCAAGGCCTCAAAGGCGACCCCACCTATCTCGTGGTGCAAAAAGACTTAACTCTCGCCGAATACGGCATCAACGCAGTCTGCACTCACTTAGGTTGCGTCGTGCCTTGGAATGCTAGCGAAAACAAGTTTATGTGTCCTTGTCATGGTTCTCAGTACAACAGTGAGGGCAAAGTGGTACGCGGCCCCGCACCTTTATCTCTCGCCTTGGCCCACGCCACTGTCGCAGATGACAAGGTGGCCTTTACCCCTTGGAAAGAAACAGATTTCCGCACCGGCGAAGCACCTACCTGGTCATAGTTATTAGTCATTAGTTAGCAGTTAGTAGTTAGTAGTTAGTCATTAGTCGTTAGTGGTTAGCAGTTAGTTTCAATAACCAATAACCAATAACCAATAACCAATAACCAATAACTAATAACTAATGACCAATGACCAATGACCAATGACTAATGACCAATGACTAATCACTAAATTGTCTGAACCTTTGAGATTGAATACTCTGATGCCACAAACTAACTTATCTGCGATATTTCGCCGCAGTGCCAGGACGATCGCCAAAACTGCCTTAATTGCGATCGCCGCCGCCGGATTTTTTCTTAGTAGCGACATCGCACTTCCCCAAGCAGCATTCGCTTACCCTTTCTGGGCCCAGCAAACAGCACCCGCTACTCCCCGCGAAGCAACTGGCAAAATTGTTTGCGCCAACTGTCACCTCGGTGCCAAACCGACTGAAGTAGAAGTCCCACAATCTGTTTTACCTGACACAGTTTTTGAAGCAATTGTCAAAGTTCCCTACGATCAAAGCGTGCAGCAAGTTACCGGCGACGGTACTAAAGGCGGCTTGAACGTAGGCGCAGTTGTGATGTTACCCGAAGGTTTCAAGATTGCTCCCGCTGACAGAATTCCCGAAGAAATGAAGGAAAAAGTCGGCGATCTTTACTTCCAACCTTACAGCGAAACCCAAGAAAATATTGTGTTAGTGGGCCCGCTGCCTGGTGAACAATACAAAGAATTGGTATTCCCAGTTTTGTCGCCAAATCCCGCAACTGACAAGTCAGTTCACTACGGCAAATATCTAATTTATGTCGGTGGAAACCGCGGTCGCGGTCAGGTTTATCCTACTGGCGCCAAGAGCAACAATACTGTTTATAATGCCTCAGTAGCTGGCACTATTTCTAAAATTGCTCAACCCGAAGATGGTGGCTATGAAGTGACAATTCAACCAGCAGAAGGTGCAGCGGTTGTTGATACAATTCCCGCAGGCCCAGAACTGATTGTTACTGAAGGACAAACAGTTGCAGCCGCCGAACTTTTGACGAACAATCCTAATGTGGGCGGTTTCGGTCAAAAAGATGTAGAAATTGTGCTACAAAGTGCCAATCGAGTTACAGGATTGATGGCTTTCGTAGCTTTGACTATGTTGGCTCAAATTATGCTGGTTCTCAAGAAGAAACAGGTGGAAAAAGTTCAAGCTGCTGAAATGAATTTCTAAGCAGGACTTTCATGAGTTGGGTAAGGCGTTCAGTTATCATTGTCAACAAATACGTCTTGTGTAGTGCCAGACTGCTGCCTTACTATTAAGCCTAGATCCCCCCTAACCCCCCTTAAGAAGGGGGGAACAAGAGTATTCTTAAAGTCCCCCTTTTTAAGGGGGATTTAGGGGGATCGAGACTTAGATAGAAACCTGAGATACAAAAGGTTTTAGGCAATTGTTGAGACTAATGGTGCTTTGTGCGTACCCAACTATTAAGTAAGTAAGGCGGGGAATACCCGCCTTATTCTTTGATAAATAACAAGTAAAATAATGCCAATTGATGAGAAAACAATTCAAGTAGGGTCACTGGAATGGTTTTATCGGGAAGCAAATCCGGTAAACGAAAGTGATAAATCACCAGTGTTGCTGCTGCACGGTATACCGTCCCAAAGCTTTACCTGGACTGCGATTATGCCAGATTTGGCGACGAGTGGATTTCGATCGATCGCGCCGGATTGGGTGGGCTACGGGCGATCGACAAAACCAGACAAACGCGACTTTGCTTATACTCCCGATGCCTTTGTAGACGCCCTCACAGGCTTTATTCAAACCCTAGAAGTAGACCGAGTTTCCCTAGTCGTCCAAGGATTTTTAGCATCTGCCGGCATTCAATACGCTTTACGAAACCCCGATAAGATCGATCGTTTAGTCATTATAAATACACCAATTTCAGCAGATATCAAATTGCCTTGGAAAATGCAGCAGTTGGGGCTGCCTTTTATTGGCGATATGCTGACGCAAGACCCACTTTTGGTGGACAGAACCCTCGAAGGCGGAAGTCGCATCAGGGTATTAGACAAGGATTTAGATGTTTACCGACGCCCGTTTTTGAAGAGCTCGGATGCAGGGCGATCGCTAATGAACACCATCCGCAACATTCAACTGCCAAAGTCAATGGCAGAAATTGAATCCGGCTTACAAGGATGGACAAGCCCAACCTTATTTGTGTGGGGTTTAACCGACCCTTGGCTGAGTGTTGAACCAGCTAAAAAATTAGTCAATTCCATGAAAAATGCCGAGTTAGTCACCCTAGAAGAAGTCTCCCATTATCCTCAAGAACATTGGTCAGAAAAAGTTGGCGGTGCTCTGATAACTTTTCTGCGCCAAAAGGAGGTAAAATAATATTTTGTACCTAACTCTCGGTGCAAAGTAGGGGCGGTGTCCCGGTGCCGGCCCGCAACGAGAAATCTAAAATCTAAAGTCTAAAATCGCTATGACTCGTCCCCGTTCCTTTTTTGCCTTGATGATGGCATTTTTGATGGCATTTCTGGTTAGTTGCAGCAGTGTCGAAGCAAAAGTTCCCACGACTTACACAGCAGCCCAGATCCAACAGATTCAGCGCTATGTTCCTACTCTGACAGAGTTCCGATCGCGCATGAACAACCTAGGAACCCTAATTCAGAAAAAAAATTGGATTGATGCCAAAACTTACATTCACGGGCCTCTCGGCGAATTGCGCGGCACCATGAAAACCGTGTCGGGCAGTTTGTTGCCGAAATCTCAACAGCAAGCTATGGATTTGACCAAGAGTTTGTTTGCTGATTTGGTAGAGATTGATAACGCTGCTAAAATGGCTGACAATGCCAAAATCACCGCTAGTTATAGCAAAGCTGTGAAGGATTTCGATACTTTCTTGCAGCTACTTCCTAAAGCCTAATCGCTTTAGTTTGTAGCGCAGATCGGACGTAGGGTTGAAACCTGGTTTACACACAAAAACACGGCGGTTGAAACCGCGTCTACACAGACGAACACGGCGGTTGAAACCGCGTCTACACACACGAAGTCCGCCTCCGCGGACTGAAGAAAATAACGTAAAACGTAATTTTTACTGCCACGGCGGTTGAAACCGCGTCTACACACACGAAGTCCACCTCCGTGGACTGAAGAAAATAACGTAAAACGTAATTTTTACTGCCCGTTCTTCAACCCGCGGAGGCGGGTTTCGTTTATGTAGCCGCGGTTTCTAACCGCCCGGTATTCTTCTGTACAATCTAAAATCTAAAATCTAAAATCTAAAATAGAATGGTTCGCGTTGCAATTATTGGTTGCGGTATTGTCGGGGCTTCGATCGCCTTTGAACTAAGTAAATTTCCCGAATTAAAAGTCACTGTATTCGACAAACAGCCCCCAGTACAAGGTTCTACAGGTGCAGCCCTCGGCGTTTTGATGGGAGTTATCAGCCACAAAACTAAGGGCAGAAATTGGCATTTAAGGGAAACCAGCCTTCAGCGCTACGAAACTTTGATTCCTGAATTGGAAGCAGCTACGGGGCGGAAAATTCCATTTAACAAACAGGGAATTTTGCTGCTGTGTTCGGAAGGAGAAGATTTAAGTAAGTGGGAAAAGCTAGCAGCAACTCGCAAGTCTCAAGGTTGGAAATTAGAACTTTGGGAGGTGGAACAAGTGCGCGAGTTTTGCCCTCATCTTGATTTAAATCATAACATAATTGCTGGGATTTATTCGCCTCAAGACCGGCAAGTCGATCCAACTACTTTAACTTTAGCTTTGGTTGATGCTGCTAAGCTCAATGGAGTTAATTTTCAGTTTGGGGTAGAAGTTCAAGGCATCAAGAGCGGGCAAGATGCCTGTTCCACAACAAACTCCCTATCTTGTGGAACAGGCATCTTGCCTGTTACTGAAAATAGTACCAACCCCACAATAAACTTAATATCTTGTGGAACAGGCATCTTGCCTGTTACTGAAAAATTCGATCGACTAATTGTATCTGCTGGCTTAGGTACTGCTGCTGTCACTGCATCCTTAAATCAATTGGTGGACATTCGCCCGGTGTTGGGACAGGCGCTGCATTTGCGGTTGAAAAATCCCTTGGGAAACCCAGATTTTGCGCCAGTAATTACCTGCGATGACATTCACATTGTACCTTTGGCAAATCAAGAATGTTGGGTGGGGGCGACGGTAGAGTTTCCCGAAAACGGCGGGGAAGTGCAGGCAAATGCTGATATGTTGGATGAAGTGATGGCAAGGGCGATCGCACTTTGTCCAGCCTTAGCCGAAGCTGAAATCATCCGAAAATGGTCGGGATTGCGCCCGCGCCCCGAAGGACGCCCAGCCCCAATTATCGAAGCGCTTCCCAGTAACAGCAAGGTTCTCATCGCTAGCGGCCACTACCGCAATGGTGTTCTGCTGGCCCCTGCTACCGCGCGATCGATCCGAGAGATGATTTTGCAATAATTAACAAATGTTAATATAATCAATAAGGGACTTCCAAATAAATAATCATGCCAATACTGGCTCAGGGCGGTAAAAAATATCGATAAACCATTTACCGAGATTCAAGGGTTTGTCGTTGACCA
>NZ_JAEQDD010000172.1:0-6322 GCF_020737885.1 Microcoleus sp. PH2017_34_RAT_O_A
GTCAGTTTCATGATAGATTTTAGAGACATAAGATACGCTGCACACTGAAATTATCTTTGGGTCATTATAGGATCAATCATTCTGTGGTGCTCCCTTAGGAACTGGTGCAGTCTTGGGCAATGCGTCAGAGTTGAAGGTAAGCCCCGCATTGGGTTTGCTACTGCGTCCATAGGTATGTGCTAACCAGTATGCAACATGAAACAGCTCTCGTACAGCATTTATAGCATCATTCACAGAGATAGGTCGGGTACTGTGTACGGCCTGATTTCCTAGTTTGATAATGACTCTTGCTTTGTTAAAGATTGCTTCACCTACTAAGGTTTTAAAAGTAGGTTCGTGAATTAAACTGCTTAGGTTATCTTGATAGGGCAGTTCTAGGGAATTATCGTATTTATATAACCAATTTACGGTTAACTCCAAAGTTCGACGGGCATAAAAGCAGGCAGTGCGAGGGTCGGGATGTACTGCATCAATAGCTTTATTGGCCGATTCGTAAACTGTGGGAAAATCTGATTGAATAAAGGTAAACTGGCTCATAAATTTATGGCATTTTGTGATAACTTTTTAAGTCGCTATCTAGTGACCAAATAAAAACTTCACTCATTGAAAAAAGATTACAGGACTTATGAAATTCCTGAATGATACTGAGATCCCCGAAGCTTGTTCCTTCTAACTTAAGAGGTGCTTTGTTTTTGCCAGCCAGATCCGGAAATTGGTCAATCCATAGCAATATCTCTTCGGTGTTCGGGAATGTGGTAGGTCTCCAGGGCGCTACGCCCGTGAAAGCTTGTTTAACTTCTTTAACAAAACGTATGGCTGTTTTCCTTCGCATTGTGCCGTCGCCGTTTTGGGCGATGTGGTTGCCTGTTTCGAGTATGGTTGCCATCGGCAACAGAAAAGTACAGCCAGCTTGAGAATAGGTGATAAAATCTTCAAGAACTGATGCTCTATGCTGATTATAGTTGGGAACGTTGAGTATTTCGAGGAATATGCTGGTATCTATCAGGCAAATACTACTCATTGCCGTACTCCTGTAACCGAGACAGCCATGCCATAGCTTGCTGTTTTCTGTCTTCAGGTGTGTGCGGCGATTTGACAAATCGATCGACTATCCCAGCAGTTACCAGTTGACCGAGTGGCCCCTGAGATATCAGACTAGGAAAATCGTACATCTCTCCAAGCCGTACCAGGCGGCTATCTCCTTCATCTGGATTGCGGTAACAAAACACTACATCACCAAGGGCAGCATCGGGCAAGGCATCCATTAACGCGGGGTTATGAGTCGATAGCAGCACTCGCAATTTACGACGTTCGGCAATATCTCGGATGCTGGCGAGTAAATGCTTGGCGCGGTTGGGATGAACGCCGTTGTCGATTTCCTCAATGACGACTAAACTACCAACGGGTGCCGATAGCATAGCCGCCGCGATCGCCAAAACTCGCAAAGTGCCATCGGATAACAATGCCGCCTCACAATAGCGGCGCGTATTGCCAAAGGTTTCTGCTAGTCGCACCATCACTTCATCCCGTGGGCCGAAAAGGAAATCTAGCCCATCTATAGCCTGCTCTGGTAGACTCTGAATAAAGTTGAGAATTGCCTCTTGATTTTCGGCTTGATTCTCCCACAAGCGATACAAAACGCTGGAAAGATTAGTGCCATCTTCTTGTAATCGCTTATCAGATTTGAAGCTGTACTCGCGCATTCTGGCGGGGACGGGATCTAAAAATAGGATATTTTGTAAGACTTTTTGATATTCGCGGACGGTTTCAGGAATGCTCTTTTGGGATTTGGGGTACTTTGGATCAAAATGGGCAGGGGTGTCTAATTGCACGAATATAGCCATTTGATCGCTGCACGTTATTCGTGGCTTGTTCTTCCCTTTTGTAAAGTTGTTATAGGCCACACGAACATCAGTCCCTACTCCTTGAGAAGGCTGATCTAGCTGATATAGCGGGACTTGAGTTGTTGAGTCAACGATTCGCTCATTACTGATGTGCAATTCTCCGTCACGCACATTTAGGGTGATATCGAGTTGGTTCCATTCTGTTGAGTCCAAACGGCAACCGATGGTAAAATTTGACTCTCCCCGATGGCACAAGTCATTTACTCGACCGCGCACAACACGCTCTGCACTATTCACGGCATATTGAATACTGGTGAGTTTTTGTCCTTGTGCTAGCCATGACAGAAAGCGCAAACCTTCCAGGGCGTTACTTTTGCCTGCGGCGTTTGCTCCGATTAGTACGGTTAGGGAGCCAAGGGGTAATCGGCTTGTACTGTAACTTTTGAAGTTGGCGAGGGTAAATTCGGTTAGCATGGCGTTCATGTCATAACTCTCCTCTAAATGCACGATGTTGGAGGGAGGCGAAGAGCGCATGGAGTTCTGACAGTGAGGCGCGGTGTGCGGTTTTGAGTTTTTCTACAGCTTCAGCGCGACGGGCGAATTCTTGTTGAAGAGGAAGAGGTGGAACAACGAACAAAACACCCTCCAACATAGTCTGGTTCACCTTGAAAGTTCCATTAGTCGTCCTAGCCAATGTTTCAAGTTGTCGGCGCACTGCACTTGAGTTCCAAATATGCTGCAAGAATTGACGCTCAATAACTTCTGGTAAAATCCGTGCAGCAATCATTGTGTCAGGGAAAGTCACTTCTGGCATTTGCTGGGTAGGAAAGTAACCTTTGCCTACTAATTGAATATTGCCATTGCCTCGGCAGATTAGAAAATCGGATTGATCCACACGTTGGGTGATTGGCGGCACAGACTGAAATGTACTGGTCTTCCATGCGTTTTCATCAAACGCACTTCCAGTGATTGCCGAAAGTGTTAGAACTTTGCTCATTACCTTCCCTATGTTGGATGGTGATAAGCCGTTACGTAAAGGCATTGAAAGCAGATTATTAAAGTAGAGCACTGACCATCCCTTCGGATTCGTAACTGGATCGCCGAACATCTCGATAAATATGGCTTGGGTGAGGGTGTCGAGTTGCCCGATCGCCTCCCGACGTTTAGATATGAGAGATTGCGCGCGATCGAGTATCTCCGCAATCCGCCTTTGTTCTTCTGGGGGAGGAAGTAAAACATCTCTACGTTTCAGGTATTTAAAGTGTCGGTCATATCCGCCATCATGCAAATGTAACTGACGAAGATAGTAATAGAGATATTTAACATCAGCCTCGACTTTTGGACGAAGTATTTTTACTCCATCTGCCCCCATACAGAATGGAAAATCTATAAATTTGAAGCAGCGAGTATGGTCTCCAAAAACAATAACCGGTAATGACGCTTTGCAAAGGTGTGATTCGTTGTCTACATAACCAGAAATCAAATTTTTACCTTGATCTACAACCGCAAAACGCCCAGAAGGAAGAAACTCACTTTGTGGTGTTTTTATATTCCCTCCTGATTCGTCTGCGATCACATCAACAAAAGGGAGTTTTACCCATCCAGCTTTCATCCTAATACCTCCTCTAAATCCTTCATCCCCTGCTGAATTTCCACCTCTAACTTCGCCAAATTAGCAAGAATATCTTTAGGTGCGCGATGATCCACCTCTTCATGCACCACTTCTTTATAACGATTCAAACTAAGGTCATATCCCTGAGCCGCAATATCAGCCTTCGGCACACAAAAACTCTGAGCCGTGCGGACTCGCTCCCGTTCCTCAGTATTTCGCAGTCGCCAACGACTCAACACATCCGGCAGGTTATTCTTAGTATGTTCCTCTGCTGTTAACTCCGCAGTCGGGACAGCCCCTAATTTATCCTCAGCCAGCAAAGGCGTTCTTTTATCGTCCAAACTCCAGCCGTCAGCATTCACATTGTAAAACCAAACAAAATCAGTTCCACCTGAGTCAGTTTTAGTAAATAGTAAAATCGCAGTAGAAACACCCGCATAGGGCTTAAATACACCACCGGGCAGAGAAATCACAGCATCAAGCTTCTGTTCCTCTATCAACAAGCGGCGCAATTCCTTATGAGCCTTAGAAGAACCAAAAAGCACACCATCCGGCACAATCACCGCAGCCCGTCCCCCAGGCTTCAGCAATCTTAAAAACAAAGCCAAAAATAGTAATTCAGTTTTCTTTGTTTTGACGATCGCCTGTAAATCCTTAGCCGTGTTCTCATAGTCCAACGAACCAGCAAAAGGCGGATTAGCCAATACTAAGGTATAAGATTCTTCATCACCAGAATGTTCCTGTGCCAGCGAATCCTGATAGCGCACATCCGGGTTTTCTACGCCATGCAAAAGCATATTCATACTGCCAATCCGCAGCATGGTATTGTCAAAATCGAACCCGTGAAACATCTGATGGTGAAAATGTTGCTTCATCTTGGTATCGCGCAGAATTTCCGGGAAATGCGATCTTAAATATTCATTAGCAGCCACCAGAAAGCCGCAAGTCCCACTAGCCGGATCGCAAATCACATCCCCCGGAGTGGGTGCAGTCAGTTCCACCATCAACCCAATAATGTGGCGCGGCGTGCGAAACTGTCCGTTTTGTCCAGCGGAGGCAATCTTGCCCAACATATACTCATAAAGGTCGCCTTTAGTATCCCTGTCCTCCATCGGTACACCATCCAGCAAATCCACCACCTTAGACAGCAGCGCCGGAGTCGGAATTGTGAAGCGGGCATCCTTCATGTGGTGCGCGTAAGTCGAATCATCCCCCCCCAAAGTCCGCAGGAAAGGGAAAACATGATCGTTGACGACCTCAAACATCTCCTTCGGTGCAAAATTCTTGAACCTCGACCAACGCAAATCATCGTAGGAGCGTTTTTTGATATCTTCACCTTCTGGGAAAATCCGGCGTGACCTTGGGCGCTTGAGCCGATTAGCTTTGTTTTCTTCCAGAGTATGTAAATCGTCGAGACGACGCAGAAACAGCAAATAAGTAATCTGCTCGATGACTTCGAGGGGATTGGAGATACCGCCCGACCAGAAGGCATCCCAGATTTTATCTATTTGGCTTTTGATTTCCCCAGATATCATATTGCGCTTTCTTGTCCGATAATTCTAAAAAATTTGGGTGAGTATCAGTTTAGCTTGGATGTGGTTTTGCTGGAGATATGCAGCCAAATCTATCTGCTGCATCTTTTTTTTGCCAAACACCAGCCTGTCATTTCTCGAATTGAGGGCGCGCGAAAATCCGTCGCATCGTTGCATTTTCGGTTTTGCCGTCCTGGTGGAATGTCTGGGGTACTGCTGGAATTTGGTGGCGATCGCTCTTTCTTGACTCGCGGTATCAGCCTACTTCCTGGCCAATGATGCTGAAGACTAATGCAGTGATAGTGATATAATAGCCGATCGTTAAGCAAAATAGGCGATCGTACAATTCTTTACGGCGACTGAGAAAATAAAGATTCTTGCAGGAGAGTCGATCGAATTAAATGATTGATACTTCTTTACCTTATTAATTTTACAACCAAAAAAAACTTATGCCAGACCAAACAACTAGCACAAATAATCAGTATATTTCTGAACCCAATCAGCATATCCAACAATACTTAGACTATTACTGTGAACTACCTCAGTCCCCTAAATTCGCTATCTTGCTCAAAGGGAAATGGGGTTGTGGCAAAACATGGTTTATAAATCAGTATTGTGAAAAATTAAAAAAAAATCGTAAAATATTAAAAACAAAAGATAAAAAATCTTTATATGTTAGCCTATACGGCATTACTAATTATTCGGAAATAGAAGACATTCTTTTTCAACAAATTCACCCTGTACTTGGATCTAAAGGGATGGTGATAGCGGGTCAAATTCTTAAAGGCTTGCTAAAGGGCACATTAAAAATTGATATAAATAATGATGGTCAACAAGATGGAATGTATCATATTGCTATTCCCGATATAGACATAGATAAAAAATTTCAGGATTCTCAATTTAGCCTTTTAATATTTGATGACTTAGAACGTTGTAGCATAAACATTGAAAATATATTGGGATATATCAATAATTTTGTAGATTCCCAAAACTTAAAAGTAGTCATAATTGCCAATGAAGATGAAATAAATAGCGATGAAGACAAAAAAGAGAAATACAACAAAACAAAGGAAAAACTAATTGGGAAAACTTTTGAAGTTTTTCCTGATTTGTCAGGGGCATTAAATACAACCATCAATCAAATATCTAATCCGCAAGTCAAAGAAATTTTGACAAAAAACTTGGCTCTCCTTGAAGAGTTGTACAGGCAAGCAAAGTGTACAAATTTAAGAATTTAGGACTTACGCATTGACAAAAAGCATTATCTATGTACTCTCGGCCATAGCATCACTCTGAAGGTTCGCAAAAATATGCTCACGTATAACTAAAGTGAA
>NZ_JAEQDD010000173.1:0-5918 GCF_020737885.1 Microcoleus sp. PH2017_34_RAT_O_A
TAATTTGTTATCAGCAATTTATAATTATGAGTTAGCTCTAGGGGGATTAAATTGAAAATCTTTTATTATAGCATAGATTTTTTTTGCAAGAGGTCTAATGTAAAGCCGTGGCAATCATATTGGGTGGTGACATCAGAAAGTTTGGTCACCTTGCCATACATCTTAGCGTCTTTAAGAAAAGATTCTTCTTGAAAACTATTAGGTGTGCGACGCGAAGATCCAGAAGATCCATATCCAATTGTTATCGTTTTTCCACTATCTGTGAGATATTGATGGGTTTTTACTTTCGCAGTGAATAGCGCCGTGAGTAGCAACGCATCCAAGAGCTGATTTCTCATGCGTAGTTCAGTAATAATTGACCAGAGGGTTTTGGAGTCTACCTTACCATCGCGCTTAAGACCGTGAGTGGATTGCCAGTCAACGATCTTTTTCACAGTGTCTGCTCCAAAAATTCCCGTGTGACCTGCACCTACTACCTGCTGAATCAACTTAATACCAGCCGCGCTGTAACCTTTATCGTTATTGTAGCGAATGGCAGCAGGGGCAATATCAATTTTAGTAGCAATCAACCCCAAAGGATTACCACCGATCGCAATCACAGCCGGAATAGCACCTTTTGGTATGATATTCGGATTAAACTTCTCAACAGCCCGCGTTGTCAAAGCATAAGCAGGATTTTCAACAGTCTTAATAATTTCCTCCACATCAAAGACATAAGCACTTCCACCACCACTAAGAGTAGGATAAGAACCAATCAGATACTTCCCATCACTAGAAAGAGCCACATTATTAGTTAAACTTCCCGGCACCGGTTCAGTAGCAGCAACTAATTGCGGATTAGGCCCCAACGGATCTTTAATAATCCCAATATTCCCCCCCGCCAGCGGATTGGCATCAACTTCAATGATTTTTTTACTGTTACGACCCGCCACAAACGCATACTTTCCATCAGCCGTCACCGTGACAGCCACTCCCTCATTCACCTCAAACACATTTCTATTATCAGTCAGCGTTAAATTCGTGTAGACAGTTGTAGGAGTCAAATTCAGAGGGTCATCCTTCACAGTCAGCACCCCAAAACCGCTTCCGTCTGTGTTCGGGTTACCATTAGTAAAAACCATTTTGAGCGGGTCAGGAGTTGCAGCCAACCCCCAAGCCCCCGTAGGAGTCAAAACCTTTCCAATTTGCTCCCCCCACTTCCGGGGATTAGAATTCGGAACCGTCGGTTTGTCATCTGGGTCAATATTCACAGCGTAAATATAACCATCAGCCGCAGTCGCAAACAGCTTGCGCCCGTCACTGCTAACCGCAATCTGGCGCAGTCCTGACGTAGCATTAACTGAGATAGTCCGAACAACTTCGTTATAGCTTGGCGAGTCAGGATTGACATCCAGGACATAAATGCTACCCCGCCCTGAGTCCGCGACGTAAGCATAATTATCCCAAGGGTCAATAGATATCGCCCCAGGAGATGCACCACTGGGCAAAATAATATCATCGACAGCCGGTGTCGAAGCATCAACATCAACCGGACGCCGCGCCAGCAAATCCACCATCGCCACCCGCCCCGTCCTCTCCAAAGGTACATAGGCGCGAGTCGCATTACTGGTCACAGCTAACAATCCCGGACGGTCTAAGGTTGTCCCTACCGCTGTCCCCGGTATCCCCACCGATAAATCCTTGGGAGGCTTCTGTTGCGGGTTCGACGGACTCTGAACTGAACTGAGAGCGTCGATTACCTGAATTTTGTCACTATTCCGCTGTGCCACCAGTATCAAATCAGAAAATACAGGCTTTAACTGGAGGTCTTCAAAACTCGAACGCTTGACCACATCAGAATCAACAGGGCCAGGGCCAAAACGCTCTTTCTGCTGCCGTGACAGCACTATTTCCGACTCGCCCAGCGGTACGCTGATAGGAGCTTTGACCGCCACCTTATAGCGGTTTTCTCCGAGTGAACTACTGAGTCCCGGCACAACAGTGCCAGAGTAACTCTTACCGGACACCTTAAAGTCAACATTCAAATCCCCGAAACTCGCACCCAGATTGCCGTTGAGTCCATTGAGGAAATTGCTGCCTGTTAAGAATATCACAGGTTCGCTGTTGGAGAACTCCAGTTGGACCGACTCCAGCGACGGCGGTTCGAGGGGAACTGCTAGCCCAGTGTCCGGGCCAGAGAGAAATGCTGAGACTGTAGGAACTCCTTGTGTATTCAGTTGTACCTGAGCGGTAGTGACGACAGTTTCCCCAACTTTGGGAATTCCGATTATTTCCAGTGGCTGGTTTGAAGATTGGGCTAAGTAAGTTAATAGTGATGTTGTTGCCTCGAATTGATTTTCTGTGGCTGCGACTGCACCAATTCCACTCGTTTTTGCTCCTAAATAACTATTCTCAAAGTTAAGGTTAGTCGAAAGGTTAATTAGTCCTGAATTAGCTTTTGTGCTGGCGTTAACAATTGAACTGACTGATGGCATTCCTGCGGGCAATAATCCAATTGTATAAGTACCGCTCTCTGTCACGCCTGGAAAGGGTGGGGAAGTGGTGCGGATGTAGCCGTCTGCACCTACTACTCCTGATTCTTGTATCAGCCAAGTTTCGTTCCAGCTATCAGCCCCAGTCGGTAGCGACCCCTTCCGCATGAATAAAACTTCGGTGCCGATTGGTACGCCAACTGGGGCTGGAATTGCCAACTGGACTGGTATCTTCAAGGGGGTGTTGCCCAATTCCAAATTGAAGCCCCCAGCAAACTCCATGCTATCGGGGAATGGTAGTGGTAGTGAAGTGCTGCTAAGTGGCGTTATGTTAACTGTTGTATCTTGAGTTAAGGCAGTAGGAGCTACCATTATTTTTGAGCCGTCGCTGCCTTGCACTACTCCGCCATCAACTCCTAAAGTAGCAGGGCCTATCAAAGGCTTTTCTACGCGCACTGGAACTACCTTTTCTGCTGCTCCATCGATGACGGTGACGCTGGCAATTCCTTCACCTACAGCAGTAATTACGCCGTCTGAATTTACTTGCAATACATTGGGGTTACTGACGAAGTAGCGAGTGCCAGTAGAGCCGAATTTGAGGTCTGGAGAGTCGGTAAGTCCTTGAATTTCTACCAGTAAGGAGCGCTTTACTCCTGTTGTTAATGTTACTGCTTGCGGGTAAACATCCAAACCGTAAATCTCTGCTAGTAGGGCGTTCCATTCGTCATCGTTGGCAGGAATTGGCAGTTCGCCTATTCGTGCCGCAGTCACGGCTTGAATGTTGTTGCGAGATGCTGTAAAAATTGAGGTTCCGTTGGCTAATCCTGTGATTTTTCCAAAAGCGTCAATGGGTGCTATTTCTGGATTTAATGATGTGTATGTTAAGTAAGAATCTGGCAGCACTACGCCTTTTTGGTCGGCGAAGTCTCCGAGCACAACTAATTTTGTATTGTCTCCTGGATAAAGCTGAGGATTGCGATTGGCGAAGTCTAAGGAAAGTAGCGGGGCTCCGCTGACGTTGACTGTTACTTTTGCTGGTATTCCGGTGTTATAGCCGTCGCTGGCTATGAAGTCAAAGCTGGCGATGCCTGAGAATCCCGGAGTAGGCTTGAAGGTTGCTGTTTTGGTAATGGGATCGAATTTTACAGTACCGTTAATTGGGTTGAGCGTGTTGTAGGAGATGGGGTCGTTTTCGGGGTCTGTTGCTTTACCGATTAAGGGTATGATTGTCTCCAATTCTGCATGGGTGTTGGTTGAGAATGGGGAGGTGACTGGTGGTTTGTTGGTGATGAAGCCGAAGTTGTTGTTGAGGAGGGTTTGGTCTACTGAGTTGATGATTCCATCGCGGTTGAGGTCTAGGTTAATTGTATAATTGGGGTCTGTTGCTGTGCTGCCTAGAGCGTTATCTAGCAGTTGTCTGTCTGTTATATCAATTCGGCCGTCGCTGTTGATGTCGCCTGCTATGTTTAGTTTGAGGGTGTATGCGCTACTTGATGCGCTGTTCAAGTTAAGCAGGTTTAAGCCTGATTTTTTGATGGCAAATAGGGAGTAGTTACTGTTTGTATTGGTTGATGTGGAAATTGGTGTGAGTTTATCTATTTCGGGTAGTTCGGGGAGTTTTTGATTGTCTTTTGATTCTACTGAAATTCCAACGAGTACGGTGTCTGAATCTGTGGAATTGAGTTCGGAATTGGCGATGCTGAAGGTATATTTATTCGCTGAACCTGCTTCGTTATTACCTGATGCTGTTTTGGTTGTAAATGTGTAAGCGCCACCTAAGTCTGTAGGTACTTTGTTATTGGTTCCAGGCGGATCTATGGGCAGTATAATTGGGGGCGGTAGGGTATCAAAGGCTCCTTGAATGTTGGGCTAAGAGTGTTGGTGTTGGTGGTTGATGCAAGCCCAAGGGGTCAAAGTCAATAATCGGTGGCAAGTCGCCATCGGGGGTAGGGGAAGTTGGGCAAGTACCCGCACCGCTATCTGCAAACAAATGTAAATTGGTCGCGTGGGCTAGGGTGTGATGAAATTTTTGGGCCCAGTCTGAAAGGTCAAAACTTAGAAAACTTAGAGAGTTGAGAATCTGATGCAGCGCGTCATGGTCATCGACACCACCAGGAACTATGGTGCTAGGAGTGATAATTCGTTCGAGGATGAATGTCTTTCGCGGGCGACGAGTTTTTGGGGGAGAAGTCTCAACCCCTGTATTATTGC
This sequence comes from Microcoleus sp. PH2017_34_RAT_O_A, assembly GCF_020737885.1. Taxonomy (NCBI): domain Bacteria; kingdom Bacillati; phylum Cyanobacteriota; class Cyanophyceae; order Oscillatoriales; family Microcoleaceae; genus Microcoleus; species Microcoleus sp. PH2017_34_RAT_O_A. The sequence goes on from NZ_JAEQDD010000173.1 coordinate 4,683, forward strand.
GGACAGATAAGCCTTTTGAATGCCAGACCATATACTTAAGCCCCTGCGCTTAGTAACTCCAAGTGAAAACTCAGAAGTTTATATTGACTGCGAATCTAAAAATCAGTTAATTCAACATTAGCAGATAAATTTTGAGACGCAAGTTCTGAATACAATTGAATTATTTTTTTTATGACCGATTAATACAAAGTGTAACATTCCCCATAAAACAAAATATAAATTGCTAGCTTTGTCAAACAAAGTTTTGCTGTGCATCCCAATGAGTGCAGGGTGAAGCATTCCGGCAGATAATTTATTAGTTATCAGGAGAGGCTGACTGCCGGAATGCTTCACCCCTACGGATATATTTACAAAAATGGAATGCTCCCAAAGTTTTGCTGTGCATCTGACAATTTACAACTCCCAACACTATGCAAAATGGTGAAAAATTTGCACGCATAGAAAGTCAAGAAAAATTGTGTCCCGACTTAATTGCTGATTGGGATCTATACCAAATAAGTGACACAAATCTTTATGGCCCAAAACTCAAATCAACGGTACTGTGGATACCGCACCCAGACGGCTATTGGATACTCCGCAATTCAGAAGGCATTACTTGCTTGCAAGTTGACAATTCTGACAAAGAGGTAATGGAAGAATTGGGCTTCAAGCCGATCGGCGATATCGCAGACATCTATGACATTACTTTGGAGGATTTGCAATACTTGCTGCGGATGCTAGCAGAAACGGGAATGTTAGAGGGAACCCAACCTCCAAAACCACCCCCAAACAAATTCAACATTCAGCAATTATTGTCTTTCCAAATTCCCCTGTTTGCTGATGGTAGCAACGCTAGTGACTGTAGTTTTTAACCTCAACCCTTTGAATAAGTTTGACGGCTATTATTTGCTAGTTGCTTTGACTGGGATTAACAATTTGCGATCGAGGTCTTTTCAATTTTACGATCGTTTGCTGCGACGAGAACAGATTTGGGAAGAACCTTCAGACTGCTGGACTTTGGCTGCTTATGCTCCTTTTAGCATAGCTTATACGGTCTGGGTTTTAGGTTATCTGTTGTCTGCTGTTGTTGATTGGGCGGTGCAAAATATGCCGAGGTTTATCGATTTTTATAAGTTTAACTTGCTGTCTGGCAGTTAACATTTGTGACAAGTTAAGAAAAAGTGCAAATTGTCAAGGGGGTAGACTTGCAAGAGGTAAAATAGGATAAAACCTTGACCGGGTAAGCAGTTGAGCCAT
>NZ_JAEQDD010000174.1:0-10863 GCF_020737885.1 Microcoleus sp. PH2017_34_RAT_O_A
TACAGTGCGAGCGTCCCCGCTCGCGTGCTTGTACAAGCACGCGAGCGGGGACGCTCGCACTACCATAAAAAATGCTTCTTGCAAAACTGAGATGCTCCCAAGAGAAGAACGTTAGCTTTCGCGATCCGGAGGAAAGCAAACAGTGTCTATTTTTCATAGTTTTTCCCTGTTGGAATCTCCGCTCTCAACTTTATTGGGTTCAATGGAACTAACCGCATCAATTTCCCTCGACTTGTTCCTGGAAGTTTCCAAAATATCAACAGTATTCTTAATAAAACCAGCCATCGGTACAGCAACTAACAAACCTGCTACTCCCGCCACCTTAACTCCCACTAACAGAGACACTAAAATCCACACCGGATTGAGGCCGATAAAACCACCTAATAATCGAGGAGCAACCCCGCTTTCAATTACTTGCTCTATGACTGTCGCGACAGCTAAAACTGTCACACCGAGCCAAAAGTTGCTTAGTGTAATCAGCAAACTGACAACGCAAATACTGAAAGGTGCCCCGAAGGGAATCATCGTCATTACACCGACACCCAAACCGAAAAGCAGCCCGAAGGGAACTCGCAAAATTAAAAAAGCCACCGTCATCGACAGTCCCATCAAACCCGCCAAGGTTGCTTGTCCGACGAAGTAGTTGTGGAAGCTTCGCGCCAGCAACTGTCGCAATTGCAGACTCTGTTTGGAGGGAAACCATTTAAACAATCCTTCCCACACGCGATCGCCATGCAAGAGCAAGTAGAATGTCAGAACTATTGTCAGCAGAAAATTCACCAGACTGTCTGCCGCACCCAAGCCAAATTTGAGGATTTCGCCAGTGAGAGACTGCAATTGAGTTGAAAGTCGATCGCTCAATTGAGTAGTCAAACCGCTAACATCAATGCGAAGATTGCGATTTTCTGCCCACTTATTGAACGCTTCAATCTGTTCTGTACCGGAAACTATCCAAGTTGGGAGTCGAGTAGCGAGTTCAGTGATTTGGTTCAGCAGAATCGGAGCCAGAGTAACACCTAAAACCACCAATATCAGTAAAGTTACGAACAACACCGACAAAACTGCGCGATCGCGCTTCAGCCCGTATTTACGCAGAAAACGCACTGGATAATCTAGCAAAAAAGAGAACACTGTAGCGATTACCAAAACAGTAATCAGAGCGCGAAAATATTCAAACACTAGGAGGGCTAACCAGCAGTTGAGTACCGCTAGAGGGAATAACAGTCCGTAAGTCCACCACTGCGGCAGTTTAGTGAAACGTCTCATTAAGTTAACCAAGTTAAAATTTGAGATGCCAGATGTGAGATTGACGCTGCTATTCGCCGTTCTCCGTTAACGATTTTATGTTGCATTTAGTTATACCAGGCTGCTAAAAATTCCCACTTGCTCTGCTAGTAGCAGAAATTGGGCTGTGGGCAGGTACTCCCTGCCACAACCATGTTATCTCGTTGACGCTGGTATGGATATATTACCTGCGGAATAACTTATTTTTTGCTATTTTTAGGAAAGGAGTTTGAGGCTCACAATTCAAGCTTTTTCGCCGTGCCGTTCGAGAGCTAATTGAATTAAACGGTCTGCTAATTCGGGGAAAGAAATACCATCATGCGCCCACATTTGAGGATACATACTGGTAGCTGTAAATCCGGGGAAAGTGTTGATTTCGTTAATCAAAACTTCTCCGGTTGATTCAACGTAGAAAAAGTCTACCCGCGCTAAACCGGCAGCGTCAATGGCTAAGAATGCTTGCACTGCCATTTCTTGGATTTGCGAGACGATCGCACTGCTGACTTTTGCCGGAATTGAACACTCGGATTGTCCCTCAGTATATTTAGTTTCGTAGTCGTAGAAATCGCTTTGAAAACTAATTTCTCCCACCGTTGAAGCTTTCGGATTATCGTTGCCCAAAACCGCACATTCTAACTCTCTAGCAACCACACCAGCTTCCACAATGATCCGCCTGTCGTAGCTGGCGGCGCCATCAAGAGCGGCTTCTAACTCAGCGCGCGATCGAGCCTTAGAAATGCCCACAGACGAACCCAAATTTGCTGGTTTAATAAAGCAAGGATAGCCCAACTCAGCTTCAATTTTGTCGCACAGTTTGGGGAAAACGCAAGGATTCGACCAGATTTCGGAACGATTGACAGCGATGTATTTTACCTGCGGCAAACCTGCGTTAGCAAAAGCCATTTTCATCGCAATTTTATCCATTCCCATCGCCGAACCCAAAACCCCCGAACCGACAAAAGGAACTTGCAATAATTTCAGCAATCCTTGCACCGTACCGTCTTCACCGTTAGGCCCGTGTAAAACCGGAAACCAAACATCTACTCCATTAAAATTAGGAAATTGCCAAGCTTCTCCTGCTTGTGACTCTATTTCCAGAGGTTTGCCGGCGGCTAAGACTTGCTGCGGTAATGTTCCCGACAGCCAGCGGCCGTCTTTTTGGATGTAAAAGGGCAGAACTTCGTATTTAGAAGCATTTTCGTCAGCAGCGAGGGCACGGGCGATCGCCCTTGCCGAACTAATAGAGACTTCATGTTCGCCCGATCGCCCGCCGAAGAGTAACCCGATCCGCATCTTCGTCATTTTTCCATACTCCCGATACTTTTTGATAAATATACACGCAGAGAGCGCAGCCAACGCAGAAATGAACGCTTTAAGACTACCTATCCCCTCCCTTCCACTCTTCCTCTGTGTCCTCTGCGCTCTCTGCGGTAAAAAAATATATCTTGTTAAAAGACTCCGAGACTCTAGCAAATATTATCTATGGAGGTTACTGGGGCTGTATTGGTTTGACAAATCTGCTGTTAGCCGGCACAAAACAATTACTCGGCGCGCCGGTACCCTCACTTTTTTCTATAAAAAACCAAGGTTGACGTTGGGCATCGTACAAAACCCCCAATCCGCTAGGGCCCAGATAGATTTCAAAATTCTGCCCTGGTTTCAAAGTACCAACTACAGGCCAACTGCCAATATTTAAATTTACCTTGCTTCCAGGGTCTTCTATTTCCTGAATAGAGTGCGGGCCCATGCGACATTTAACACCGTTGGGGTCTGAATCTGTGGCTTCCCAATATCGGTGAGATGTTCTTTTATACTCTCCACGTTCGTTTGGCTGCGGCAATTCCACTTGAGGAATTGAATTTTGCGTCTTGTCAAATTCAGAATTTTGTGTCATGTTATTTAGACTCTTTTTTCGTATTAGAGTTTTATTGCGGTGTTCCAGCCAGCCACAAAGCTAAATTGCGGACATAAGTTTTGATATCATCTAAAGCCTGTGACTCTGTTTGCATAGTGTTTCCCGGCGGTTCAGTCACAAAGCTTGGACAACCCATATCCAAATTCCAATTATAATCGCAGAAGTGATGAAAAGTCGATTGAGCCACTCCACGTCCGAGCTGATTTCCGATCGTATCGGGAGGCCACTCGAAAGCAACAGCGAGGTTAAAAATGCGATCGCTCACCAAACTTTTCCCTTGTGCAATTACCCTACCGTACTGATCGCCTGGGGGGACACCCACAGCACCTTCATGCGGATGAGCCGGAAAAAACTCGATCGCTTCGGCAGAAGCACCAGGCCTTTTCAAAAGAGAATGTACCGGATCGATCGCGATAATTCTCTGATAATTCCCATTGCGTCCAGAATGATAGTTAGGCCAAGAAATATTAGTAGTATCAACATCATCTATGCAATGTTTCGATGGATCTGGATCGGGATTTTTAGTTTGAAAAAAATGTGCAGCCCCCACACCAGAAATAGTGCAGATAGACGAACCTAAATCTTGATGGTCGCGAGTTGCCAAAATCCCCCCACCCCGTTGGTGAAAAGCCTTAATTCCCGCACAATCTTTTTCAGTCAAACCGTCTCCTACATCAACAGCAAACAGCCACAGCTCGTCAAATATTGATTCTCCCAAACTGCTTAGGATTGGGTCATTCCCTTCTATATTTGATTCGCGGTTTCTTGCCATTACTTGAAATAATTGATTTCCCCGATCGTCCTTCAGATTAGCCAAATAGTCTCGCAACAAAGAGAAACGCTCGATACTCCAGTCATCCTCAGTTGTTGGAATCGTTGTTTGCAGTAAAATGCGAATTGGTTTTTCCATTTTAATCAGGGGAACGGGGAATAGTTTTGAGTTAGTGGATATGGAAGGGAGGAAAAGAAATTAAATTCGCAATCTAATTTAGATTTTCCAGCATTTCGCCAGTCAAACTAAAAGCGCGAATATCAGTAATTTTAACACGCACAATCTTACCAGCCAATTGTGCAATATCCCCCTTAAAAAATGTGAGACGATTGCCGCGAGTGCGCCCCATCACCTGAGTTGGATCTTTGAGATTTTGGACTTCCACCAAAACCTCCTCCGTGCGCCCGAAATAGCGCTGCGATCGCTCCATAGCCGTTGTTGTCACGACATGATTGATACGTTGCAGGCGATCGGCTTTTACCTCCTCACTCAACTGATTTTCCCACAACGCAGCAGGCGTCCCCGGGCGAGGCGAATAAGCAGCAGTATTCACCAAATCAAAACCAACATCTTCGATCAACTTCAGAGTCTTCTCAAACTGCGCCTCCGTCTCCCCAGGAAACCCGACAATCGCATCAGCCGTAATCGAAGCATCAGGCATATAACGGCGAATCATATCAACAATTCGCAGATATTTCTCCTGAGTATAACCCCGAGACATCGCCTTCAGAATCTCATTATCTCCCGACTGAAAAGGCACGTGAAAATGTTCGCAAACCTGCGGTAACTCCGCACAAGCCTTAATCAATCGTTCATTAAAATAGCGAGGGTGGCTAGTAGCAAAACGCAGGCGATCGACACCAGGAACATCCTGCACAAAATAAAGCAAATCAGTCAAAGTATGCAGGTTGCTACCATCCGGTTTCGTCCCCGGCAAATCGCGCCCGTAAGCATCAATATTCTGCCCCAACAAAGTCACTTCCTTGTAACCTTGACGGCCCAACTCCTCCATTTCAGCCCGAATTGCCTCCGGCATTCGCGACTGTTCAACCCCGCGAACATTTGGCACAACACAATAAGTGCAGCGTTCATTGCAACCATAAATTACATTCACCCAAGCCGTCACCTGGCTGTCGCGACGAGGCTTAGTAATATCCTCCATAATCTCCACAGCTTCCGTCGCCACAACTTGATTTCCCTGGAAAACTTGTTCCAGCAAATCTTCAAGTCTGTTAGCGTGTTGCGGGCCCATTACTAAGTCCAATTCCGGCACTCTCCGTAACAGCGCCTCACCTTCCTGTTGCGCCACGCATCCAGCTACAACTAAAGTCAAACCCGGTTCTTTACGCTTGCGATGAGCTTGCCTTCCCAGGTTAGAATAAACTCTTTGTTCGGCATTATCGCGAATGGTGCAAGTATTGTAGAGAATCAAACTAGCGTCGTTCGGGTCTTCCGAGAACTCAAAGCCCATATTTTCCAGAATGCCAGCCATCCGTTCGGAGTCGGCTTTGTTCATCTGGCATCCGAAAGTGGTAATGTGATAGCGGCGGGGTTTAACGGTCATGGCGAATTGCAGGAAAATAAAAAATCTAGGTTTTCAACCTTAACCAACTATTATATAACAAGTCTCAACCCTTTGTGAACTTTTCTTGTTCTTAATTTATTGAAAAACAACTTTCACAAACCTTTAGGGTGTGTGAGGCGCGGCGATTAATACCATTGCTGAAAAATATTGCTACAATATATTTTGGGGTTTGTTTACAATAGCTGGCGCTGGTGGTGCTTCGCCATTAGATTGTCGATTGTGATGCAGAGATTTATCGCAGGCGACACACCCTACAAACTACAAACCTATGATATTTAGATTGTAAAAAATGTAAAATAGTTTTAGCAATACCTTGCCCAGCCAAGTAAGGAACTCCATTTCCAACTGTTTTAAACATATTCGTCAATGTCATATTATCCGGCAGTGCAAACTCTTTTGGTAGAGACTGAATAGCTAGTGTTTCAGCAACAGAAAGCCTGCGAACTTTGTAAGGGTGCAAGTGAACTTCGTTATTACCATAACAAGCAGTCGGCGAATAACGCCAGCGGTGCAGGCGCTTGAAAGATTTTTTTGAATCGTCTCCCTCATCGACCTCAGCAAACCTTTTAATACCTGCTCTTGGTTGAAAATAATGTTCAGCGTTGGGATGGTTGAGAACATCATTTTTTTGAAACCAAAACTCAACTGTTAATTCTTGGGTGATGCCATCGGGACAAGGCAAAAAACCATCGCGTACAAAAGCATTTCTTTCAGACCAAGGATGACAAAAAACTTCTGATTTGGGATATAATATCTGAGTTTCCCAGGGGAATAAATTTTCAGGTAACATTGGGCTGGTTTCATCTAGAATAATCCCCAGATTTTTGACAAGATTTTTTTTAAAGCCAATCAAAATAATTCGGTCTCTATCCTGCGGTACTCCATATTCGATCGCATTTATTAAACGTTCCACAAAAAAATATTCCGAATCAGCCAACTTAAGCTTGAGTTCGTCGTAAAAAGCTTTATGTTTTTTTGTCCTCCACAAACCTTTGACATTTTCAAACAAAAAGAAATCCGGCTGCTGCTGGCAAATCAATTCAATGTAGGAAGCTGAAAGTTTGCCTTTATCTCCTTCCTGCCCTCGGTTTTTACCACCCACAGAAAAGTCTGGACAAGGCGGCCCCGCGATAAATCCCACAATATCGTGATGCTGGCGGGCATCCTGCATCAATTCCCGCAGGCGAGAAGCTGTTTTTCCCCCTACAAGTTGAGTGACATCTGCTTCCTCGCCTTCGCAGTATCCGTATTCTGGTAGCGGCAAATTCAGGCACTGCCGAGAGTAGCGGTATGCTTGCATGAAAGGTGGGAAAATTTCATTGACATAGGCTACATGAAACCCATTTAATTCAAAACCGAGGTCAAGGAATCCCGAACCGGAAAAAAAGGAGAATATACAGGGAGAACGGTACATTAAATCATCCCAGTTATTTTAAACTAAGCTTACTATAAATTCGGTTGGGCTTGCACCTGACTATTGCTAAAAGTCGCAGAACCCCGCGCCGGACACGGCAGTGCCGTTTCCCTACTCAAATATGGGCAACCACGGAGGGATTGCCCCTACAAATTCCAATAATTCTTAAAACCATTGGCCGCCTCGGAAACGCCAGTAGGGAAAGAAAATCCGCATCAGTGTTTGCGATGCTAGATAAATAGCCAGCCACACTAAACTGTAATGCAATGCAAAAGCTGTTAAGTCAAAATTTTCTCGCGGTATTCCCGGCAAACCGATAATTTTAATTAAAAATAACACAAAAAGTGCTTCCCAAATCCCGGCGATTAATTGAAATGCGCCGGGCCAATCTCGATCCCAGCGAAACTGCTGGATGTAGATATATAAGATATCCCAGCCGATGCCAAAAATTGCTACATAACCTAAAATTAAGAAAAAGATTGCACCTGATGTGGAAGTGATTAAACCTAGAAAAAATGGCAGGGTTACTAAAACGCCGATGGTTGCAAATAGCAGTAACCGAGTTTGCCAGCGGCCGAATAAGGTGGGGGTCATTCGATTTTAGATTTTAGATTTTGGATTTTAGATTGGGGATTTTGAATTTTGGATTGGGGATTGGCGATTTTGAATTGGGGATTTTGAATTGGGGATTGGGGATTGGGATTTGAGGTTGAATGCGAAGCTCTTTTACATCCGTTAAATCCGCTACAAAATCCGTTACCGAACTTTTTCAATTTAGCCGGGAGATTTATTTAAAATCCACTTTGACCATTGTAAGAACGATCGCCAAACGCTCAATTTCCCAACACCCGGAACTCCGTTAGCGGCCAGACTTTCAACGGAACGCAGGGCGGCGTATTGCAAGCCCAAAAAGCTGTCTACGGGCGCGTAAGGCCCGCCCAAAGTAATCGCGCCCGCTGTGTACACCCGCCCTTCTGGGTTGTTGGGGGAGGCGTTCCGCAATTCGGGCACTTCAAAATCGTTGTTGACACTCAAACGCCCCAAATTGTTGAGGGGAAGATTGTATTGAACTACCAAATCCTCTAGCAGGGGACTGGTTTTTACCTTAGCGTCCAAACCTGTCGCGTCAATAATAAAATCAGCTTGTAACTTAATTTGCCCTTTGAGATCCTTTTCTTGAATGTAAGTCACGGTGCGGTTTTGACTGTCGCGCTCGACTCGCTCGACTTCCCCGAAGGTAATTTGATACCATCCTTGACTTAAACCTTCTTTGACTATCCGCCGCCAGTCGCTGCGATTGGCTGTGGTAGTGCCGCCCCAGTCTCCGAGAAACTGCGGGCGAAATTCGGGTTTGGCTTTTTCCAAAAGTACGCGGAGTTCGCCGCCCCAACAGGCTTTGGGCCAGTTGAAAGGTTGAAATTCATAGTGATTTTCGACTTGTCGCACGGTGAGGTTAAATTTGTTACCTTGAGGTTTGGGCGATCGCATCAAATGCAATACTTGAATGTTGGCATTTCGCTGTCGCGCTTCATAAATTCGCTGCACCACCCGCGAAGCCACAATTCCCCGCCCTCTAATTAAAACGCTGCCGCCCCTCGCCTCCAACTTTTCGTAAACGCCGTCGTGACTTTCGTAAGCGTTGACAACGGACTCAAAATCCTGGGTTTTTTCGCGATATTCTTGCAAGTCGGGCAAAAATTGAATGGCGGGATAGCCGGTGGCTAAGTGTACGTATTTGGCGATTAAAAAAGCACGATCGCGCTGGTTGGCATTCGATCGAGAATAAGCGATCGCGTACCTACCGTCATCTGTCTGGCGAATCGCCCGCACTCTCCCGTAGCGAAACATCTGATTCCACCCGATACGCACAGTTTCCCTGTCAATCGAATCAAACACATTTCCGGCGCGCGGCGTATAAGTTTCGGCAAAAGTCGGTTCCGCAAACACCTGCCACATCAACTTCAGCGACACCATCAACCGCCCTTTCCGCAATTCCTGCCAAGCTTCCCGCACAGCATAGGGAGGCCAGCCCCAAATGTTGTCTGGACACGAGTCAGAATTCGATCGCAGGCGTTCCCTGAGCGGAATTTGAGAATTCAGGCACAACCGACGGTAACGGGCGTAAGGTTGCTCTTCCATGCCCAGAACGGCAATTCGATCGACCTTCACGCCGCAAATTCTCAGCAAATCCACCCAAATCAAGCTGCCCAAACCGCCACCAACAGCAGCCCAATCAATTTCTTCAACCGGGAGTCCCATAGATTGGATCGATCGCATTGTGACTTGATTTGCCTGCAAAAATGCGATCGGCGGAAATTCTCCCCTACTATTTGTTTGAGGCACCGGCGACACCATGGGCTGCCCCAACGCGGGGTCTGGCCTATTGGTCTGCGGGTTAAAGAAAATGTGAGAATTGACAGACTGGGTTTCTGTGGAATTAACAGTAAATGAAATGGCTATCTTGTAGGGCCCGATTTGCAGCATATCGCCATTTGCCAGCACGCACCGGGTTTGGCGGGTGCCGTTGACAAAAGTACCGTTGCGACTGCCGGTGTCAGTAACTACAATACTGTCGCCTTCGGTGGCAATCACAGCGTGAAACCGAGACACTTGACTGCTTTTGAGGGGAATTCGAGAAACTCGCTCACCGTTGATGGTGGAGGGCATACCTTCAAAAATACGTCCCAAAGCGATGGGCAATTCGAGTATCGGGGAGCGACAATCCCCCGTAGCTGTATCTTTCCAAGTAAGTCGCAGGTGCAAGGGTTGAGGATTCATTATTATTTTTTAAACATCAGCCGTCGGCTTTGAGCTTTCTGGGAAAAAAGATTTTTGAATTTGAGAGATTTGATTTGATCTCGGGGCCTATCTCAAAAACTTTAATAGTTTTAGGTGCATGGGGGCTAGAAACCGAGAATATCTGTAGATTTCTCGTTATTTCGCCCCTGATATTTGAGATTTTCGATTGAATGCAGTCCCAAAAGTGTCAGGAAGTAAAAATTAGATGCCGTTGCCAGCAAGATCCTAGCATTGGCGATCGCGCGATCGAACAAAAGAGCGATCGCGCGATTCTGGCTTTTTCTCTTCCCTCAAGGAGACAGCACCACACTCGCCGCCGCCGCCAAAGAAGTACCGCACCACGGACACCCCGCACTCAACTGCGCGTAAGGCGAAACGCGGCTGCACTTGGGACACTGCAAACCGTAAATAGAAGGCTGCGTCGGCGGGGAAGAAATTTGCACCGGAGGCGCCCCAAGCAAAACTGTCAGCGGCGCGGCTAAGTGCACCTCAGTTACATTCACCTCGATTTCCACTTGGCCTAAATGGATGCGGCTGTCGGATTTCAATATTGCTTCGCCCGAGGCGAGAATTTTTCCGTCTACCAGGGGCGGATTGCTGGCGCGCAAATTCCGCACTGCATACTCCTGCAATTCGCGATTAAAAAATATTTCGACGTGCAACCCCGATACGCTCGAATCCGAAAATACTATATCGCACTGCGCTGGGTCGCGTCCGAGTCTCACGCTTCCCGGGTTTTTGCTTGGCTGTTCGTTTAGAATCGTCTGAGTTTGACGAACCCCAGCCTCTGTCCATGTTAAATTTAGCTGGTTTGTCATCGTTTTATAAGAAATACCGTGAAAACCCTGGGACTTTAGTCCAGGGATGAAAGGGCATTGCAGGATTGATCCTGCCAGTTAAATATTTACCAATTCTAGTAAAATCAATCAAGGAGGGTAAAAAAAGATGTACGCAGTACAAAGAGACCTTTGGCATTTAACAGGACTCGACAAAATCATTGTCGAGCAACTGTTGAGGTGGTCAAACAATCTGTTTAATGTCGGGACTTACGAAAGTCGGCAACGGTACTTTAAGGACAAAGGTACAATTAAATA
>NZ_JAEQDD010000019.1:0-23956 GCF_020737885.1 Microcoleus sp. PH2017_34_RAT_O_A
TGAATTCATAAGTCAGATTGAACACTTGCATCACCTCCTTGTTTGATTTTACCCAATTTCTACAAAATGGCAACAGGATTTCTAGAATAAAGTAGTCCTAGAAGGACGAGGCTCTAACCCCCTAATTTTGGTAGTTTTTTATTTTTAACCGATCTTGCGTCTCTATTATTATGACCCTAGACAGGGGGCGGCTGCGGGCTTAGGACACTTCTTCTGGGTTTGGTATGGTTGACAGCTCGCGATCGGCTAGGCGGCTGCCTTGTCTGAATCTGGAAATTTCAATAAAATAACTGAAAGTGAGATACTCTTTCACAGCGGAGGAATCCAGCTCAAGATTGTCGATCGAAATTAATGCGATACCAGCTTCGTCCTAGTTCGAGATCTACTGTTTTAGGTGTAAGCCTATCTCAGCAACTTGGGTTGATGAACGAAGAATCCCCTCGCATCAACGGCAGGGAGTGTCAAAAATTTTAACATCCTACAAGTCAGGAGGTATAGATTAGTGTCTGTCGAAATTATTCAAAAGCCTTCTACAGTCCGCAAGCTTGCGCCGCGCTACCGCGTGCTGCTGCACAATGATGATTTCAATCCCATGGAATACGTGGTGCAGACTTTGATGGCGACGGTACCCAGTCTGACTCAGCCACAGGCTGTAAATGTGATGATGGAAGCCCACACCAACGGGCTGGGACTGGTGATTGTTTGCGCTCTCGAACACGCTGAGTTTTATGCTGAAACGCTCAACAATCACGGATTGAGCAGCAGCATCGAACCTGATGATTAGAAAACTAGAGGCACCTGAAAGTCTTAACCCACCGAGTTTTTAACTCATATTGAATAGCCTCATACCAAAAAGCCAAGGGACTAACCTTGGCTTTTTGGTATATTTAATGCGGTCGATCGCCAGACTGGAAGAGTAAAGGTTGGGAGCAACCGGGCCGGAAATTATTCGGACGGTGGTTCAAAGCTAGGTGGCCTCGATCCCAAATTTCAGCTCTCCAATCTCAAATCTCGATCGTCGGAAATTAATTAGGAAATTAATAACGTCCGCCGCCGCCGCCGCCACCGCCGCGACCAAATTTGCCTGGGCCGCCGCCGCCCCGGTTGCCGCCGCCCCGGCCGCCTTCATCTTCGCGGGGCTTAGCTTTGTTAACTTTGAGATCGCGACCCATCCACTCTGCTCCGTCGAGAGCAGCAATCGCTGCATCTTCTTCGGCATCTGTTGACATTTCTACAAAACCAAAGCCGCGGGGGCGACTGGTTTCTCTGTCGGTAGGTAGATGTACTCGCTTAACGGTTCCGTATTCGGCGAAGACGGTGGTGATGTCTTCTTGGGTAACTTGGTAGGATAAGTTACCGACGTATATCGACATGAGGAATAACTCCAAAAATTAGACAGTGCAAAGATTTCAGTTTCGGAGAGTCCCCTGCCGATACAGAAGGGCAAGTTTTTAAACAATTCTGTAGCAATGAACAAAGCCTGCAACCGAATCTGATACACTTGGAATTTTAACACAGAATGGCGTCTTTTGAGTAGCTTTGGCCACTTAATTAAGTCGTTACAATTCAATCTCAAACTTTGAGGGTATTCAGAAACCGGATTTTGAGCTGTGATGTTTTGTCAAACTCGAACGCGAGAAAGTTCTGGGACAGACCGGCTACCGCAGGAAAGATACGTCTAGATTCCCAAAATTGGTACTCAAAGCGAGATTCAGGTTTTCCAAGGCTTTGACTAACCACACCAGGCCTTCTCGGGTACAAAATTCGTAGTGACCGAACAAAATTGCCAACCGCTTTTCTAGATAGGGCTTGACTTTGCCACAAATTAGCACGATTTTCAGCAGCAAACCTGTGGTTTGGGTGGGCCCGAGGTTTGAGATCAGGTCGATGAAGACAAAGTGGTTCGGCCGCGCAGGACTCTCTACTACTAAAAAGTTCAATAACTGGCTGCAAGTTCTGATCGTTAAAAATTCGTTGAACTTCTGAGCATCGTTGTGGGGAAAGGTATTTTGTAGTTGTTTATACAGTTTTTCGTTAAATTGACGTTTGCCGTAGCCATCGTCGGTGACGGAAGAAATTAGGTATTCGTATAAGTCGTCTTTAAAGGATCTGTAGGACACACTTGTGCTGGTGTTCGCCATGAAGCGGCCGGCTAGCTGTCGGTAGGTATCGGCTCCTTCGACTTTTCCGACAAATTGCTTGAGGGCAAAGAACAGCTCTGGGTCGCTCAACAGCGTCGGGTTTTTTATAGTCTGTATACTTCTGCCGAAGGAGATTGAGGTATGCCGGCGGGCTGCTTGGGCTTTTCTCACTTGGTGAGCAACGTATTGTGAGAGGTCGATTTCAAATTGCTGCTGCTTTTGAGCTTGGATTTTTTGAATGATTTTTTGCTGTTCGTAGGTGCTGTCGTCGCTGAGGAGGCAGTGTTTGTAGAGGTAAGGGTATCGGGGAATTAAGGTTCCGAGGGCTAGGCTGGCGGGAGTTTTGCCGTTGCTGTCTTCATTACTGTGGGTGATGACTTTGGCTAAGCGTTTGAGTGTGAGGTATTGTTCGCTTTGGGTAAATTGATTGACTAATTGGGGGATGGAGTGAGTAGGGCGCGATCGACTATATCGAGATAATATTTTGGGGGCTTCTTCAAACAGAGCGATCAATTCCGGGATAGCTGCTTGCTTGCCGGGGTATGTTTGCCAGCGGTTGATCAGGATGTGGCAGCAACGGTTGAGGATGTATTTGAATTCTTGTTGGGCGTATGGTGAGGCTGCTATTTTTTCGAGTGCTTCAGCGATGGTGCGATCGCGATATCCGTTACCGTAGATAAACAAAGTGCGAAAACGGTCGATTAGTTCGATCGGCTGCTCTACTTGTACCAACTCCAGCCAGTGGTTGTAAAGTAGCTGTTCTTCTTCCTGGCTCTGTCTGTTATAGTCGTTCACTGTGGATTAACCCTCCAAAAGGATTGGGCAGGAGCTTTAAGCGCCATTGGCAGATATGAATTGGCAGATGAAGCACCACAATTGAGTCAACCGATTTTAGATTTTAGATTTTAGATTTTAGATTTACTCCACAGATTCATCTGGAAGCTTCAACTGTAGTCTAAAATTTTAATCTCTCCCCGACTTAGGTCGAGGGCTTGTATCCGTTGTTGGGTAGGGTCAACCGAGCTTCTCGCCTCCCGAGGCTTAGGGGTGGAAGTGGCGATCGCCTTAAGCAGATCTTTTTTACTTAGTTAAACTATTTGTCAACACCAGCATGACATGAATTGTTTGCAATTAGCAAGGCCTAAAATCACCACAAACTTTGTAAATTATTGGTAAAGATTGTGGGTTTGTTCTAGATAATTTATGATGGGCAGAGGATTTCTTACGAGAGTCAAGGTCAATCCTAGTCGGCAGCCCCCTCTTATACCATTTGCGATTGGCGATTGGCGATTGGCGATGGGAATGACTGAGGACTCTCAGGGTTTAGATTCCGGGCAAAGCAGTTGCATTCTTTTTTGAACTGGTGTCAGTTAAATGTGAGGTGGGGCGAGGTAGGATTAGCTGTGAAAATAATGATTTGAAATGTGAGTGCTGGTAATATGGTCTGTCGCGTAAGTATCGCCCAACTTGCTGAAATTTTAACTGTACCTTTGCTTGCTGTGTCTGAGGACGTTCTGACAGTTGTAGGGACAGGTATTGCTACAGATACGCGCACCATTGAGGGGGGCGAAGTATTTTTGGCGCTGCGGGGAGACAATTTTGACGGACATCAATTTGTGGCAAAAGCGCGGGATTTGGGAGCGATTGCTGCGGTAGTCGATCGCACTTACCAAGCAGAAGTTCCCAATTTTCCGCTGTTGCGCGTTGACGATACTTTAAAAGCTTACCAGGCGATCGCCCGTTGGTGGCGCGACCAATTCAGTATACCGATAATTGGTGTTACTGGTTCAGTAGGTAAAACTACTGCCAAAGAATTAATTGCGGCCGTTTTATCAACCAGCGGAAATGTTCTGAAAACTCAATATAACTACAACAATGAAATTGGAGTCCCGAAAACTCTATTAGAGCTTTCGCCGACCGACAATTATGCTGTAATTGAAATGGGAATGCGCGGGCTAGGAGAAATTGCGCTGCTGTCGCAAATTGCGCGTCCTACTGTGGCGGTAATTACTAATGTAGGAACGGCGCATATCGGGCGCTTGGGTTCGGAAGAGGCGATCGCCCAAGCTAAGTGCGAACTGTTAGCGGAAATGCCTGCTGAAAGTATTGCTATTCTCAATCACGATTCTGACAGATTAATGGCAACTGCGGCGCAAGTTTGGCAGGGAAAAACTTTAAGTTACGGATTAGAAGGCGGCGATTTGTGCGGGAAATTGCTGAATAATGATACAATGCTTGTAGAAGGTGTGGAATTGCCGCTACCGTTGGCTGGAAGGCACAATGCTGTAAATTATTTGGCGGCTTTGGCGGTAGCAAAAGTTTTAGGGATTAAGTGGGAAGTTTTACAACAAGGTTTGTCCGTGCAGTTACCGGATGGACGGGCGCGCCGCTACGATTTGCTTTCTGATGTTGTGATTCTGGATGAGACTTACAATGCTGGTTTGGAGTCGATGTTGGCGGCGCTGAGATTGTTAGCGGATACTCCGGGAAAGCGCCGGATTGCGGTGTTGGGTACGATGAAGGAATTGGGCGAAAGGGCGATCGAATTTCACCGACAAGTAGGAAAAGCGGCGCGGGATTTAAACCTCGATGCTTTGTTTGTGTTTGCGGATTTTGAGGAAGCGGCGGCGATGGCGGCGGGTGCGGCGGGCGTGCCTTTTGTGGAGATAGGAGATATTACGGCGCCCGATGGGCGGGAAGATTTAGCAAAGCGGTTGTTGGGATTTGTTGAAAAGGGCGATCGTATTTTATTTAAAGCTTCTCATTCAGTGGAATTGAATCGAGTTGTCCAGAAGTTCCGTGCCGATTTTGCAGGCCAATAACTAGCAATTTGGTTCGTAGTGAGGACTTCAGTCCTCTCTCGTCGGATGCGGACTGAAGTCCTCACTACAAACCTATGTTTGAGATGATATGATTTAGTTTAAAAGTGCGATCGCTACGCCCCGGCTTGCGCCTACGAACTCTTCACCAAAGTAACCCCATGATTGCTAAAACTCTCAGTCCGCCCGAACAAATAGTTGAGCTATCGAATATCAGTTGGCAAACTTATGAAACTTTGCTTGCCGAAATCGGCGATCGGCCAATTAGACTGAGATACAATCGCGGCAATTTGAAAATTATGGTGCCTTCTCCTGAACACGAAATTTACAAAAGAGTAATAGGTCGATTTGTTGAAACATTAGCTGAAGAATTAAACGTGAAAATTGAACCTCTGGGTTCTACGACATTCAAACGTCCCGAACTTATTGGTGCTGAACCAGATGATTGTTTTTACATCCAGAATGTTAGTGCAATTAAAGGCAAAAAACGACTCGATATGAGTCAAGATCCGCCCCCGGATTTAGTGGTGGAAATTGATGTTACCAGCAGATCCGACAATACCTTGCAGATTTATGCCGATCTGGGAGTGCCGGAAGTTTGGATTTACAACGGTTCGCGGCTCAGAATTAACAGATTGGAGAGTCAAGGGTATGTCGAGTGCGAGATCAGTTTAGCATTTCCGAGTGTTGCTATTTTAGAGATTGTCAGTTTTTTGGCACAGGCGGAAACAATGGATTATTTGGAATTAGTTAAAGCATTTCGGAATTGGGTAAAAAGCCAAATTAATCAAAATCAATAGTCCTGTTTATTTTAATCCTGGATGCAGATCGGAAACCGCTTTTTTTGACGACAAAACTTGATTGTGACCCGCAGATTGTGTAAAATTTTATCCCTCAATATCCCGATCGCTCTAACGGCTCGATTTCAATATCTGGATCAATCTCAATGGCTGCAAGTCTGGCATTCTCAACTATCGTATTTCCCATTATTGTATTGTGTACTGCCTCAAACTTAGATTCTGCTTCCGAAATTTCTTCGTAGTGTACAATCACATGATAATATTTATTAATTGGTTCTCCTGAATCTGAAAGTTCCACGGCAAGCGAATCTATATTCTGAGACTCTTCTGCTTTTTCGCGATATTCGTCAGCTAAATGTTCTAGGGCGATCGCGATCGCGTGTTCTTTCGTTTGTCCGTAAAAATTCATGGTATCATTGGGGCGATCGCTCAGAGATGATGATATCTGACAAAGATACTGCCCGTTTGATTGAACGCAAACGTCGATCGTAATTGTACCAGTAGTGCGATCGGGATTTATTTCGGCCATTTCAACCTCGCTATCTCATGAAATAAACTTGCTAAATTGTATCCGGGTCAATATTTAATTTTCGCAGTTTTGCGGCCAGGCGATCGGCACGTTGCATCTCTATCAAAATTGAGATGGAGGAGAAGAATAGCGATACGGTTTAAGATATGGAAGGGCGAAATTAAGGTAAATTCGAGGAACTCCGCCCGAGTCATCGTTCCGCGTCAGTCAGCGTTCATCTGCGGTTGCTAAAAAGAGCCTCAAACGCAACCATCCCGATCGTGAATCGCCCTTTTCTTTTATTCCCCGGACTGAATTTGACTCCTCACCCACTCCCGGAATAACCGCAGCAAAGCATTTTCCTTGGTAGTCCTCCTCAATTCCAAAAAGCGCAGCATCTCAACTTGCGACAAAAAAGGAAAAGTCGGAGAAACATCTCTTTCTACATATTCCTGTGCTTCCAGTTGATAAATTATTAAACGATTTCCGTCGTAGCGCCAAACTTCCGGCACCCCTAAACTTGCGTATAAAGAAAGGCGATCGATCGAACTGCTAGTCACGTCAATTTCCACTACTAAATCTGGTGGCGGATCTTGATTGAGATCGATTTGTTCTTTGTCCCAAACCACATTCTCATTTTGGATATAGTAGCACTGATCCGGCTCCAAACCGCGAGCCAAATCCTCGCGCCGACAAGTTAGAGAACCCAAACTCCGAATTTCGATGTTTAATTCTTCACTCACACTTTCCACAAAACGGCCTAAAATTTTCTTACTACCTTCATGGGGTGCTAAAGGAGTCATAATTTCTAATGTTCCTCGATCGTAAGTCAGGCGAATTCCTCCGTGTTCCCCTAACTCATTCAGCAGGGATTCGTAAGTTTTCCAGCTAATGTTGTTTAGCAGAATTCCGCTAGTTTGATTCTGGATCAGGGTGGCTGTCATGGCTACCTGCCTGGGTTGTAGATTATTGATTGTATCTTAGCAAACACGATCTTGATTGAGGGGCGATCGCCCTCCTTCAGTCTCTTTACTGAATTTGACTCCTCACCCACTCCCGGAATAACCGCAGCAAAGCCTTTTCTTTTGTAGTCTGTTTCAGTTCCAAAAACCGCAGCATTTCAAACTTCGACAGAAAAGCAAAAGTGGGAGAAACCTCGCACTCTGCGTATTCATTGCCTTCTAAGTGATAGATGATTAAACGATTGCCATCGTAGCGCCAAACTTCAGGTACACCCAAACTTGCGTAAAGTTTGAGACGATCGATCGAACTGCTGGTAATGTCAATTTCAATAGCTAAATCCGGTGGTGGATCTTCATTGAGATCGATTTGTTCTTTATTCCAGACAACATCTTCATTCTGAATATAGTAACATTTATCAGGTTCTAACCCCCGTTCCAAATCTTTGCGCTTGCAGGTTAGTGAACCCAGGCTGCAAATGTCAACATTTAATTCATCAGTTAGAACTTCAACAAAATTTCCTAAGAGTTCACCTGACTTTTCATGTGGTGCTGATGGAGTCATAATTTCTAAATTTCCGCGATCGTAAATCAGGCGAATTCCTCCGTGTTCCCCTAACTCATTCAGCAGGGATTCGTAAGTTTTCCAGCTAATATTTTTTAGCAGAATTCCGCTACTTTGATTCTGGATTAGGGTGGCTGTCATGGCTACCTGCCTCGGTTTTAAATTATTAATTGTATGTTAGCAAATATGATACTTGACTTATTTCATAAATCTGCGATCGCCCTTACGATACCGCCGATTAATATCAAATCCGCTCTCCATCGGCATGATTCATATCTCTATTCTCGGACTCTGTGTCCTCTGCGCCCTCTGTGGTTTAATCATTCCAGTCCAAGTGGAAACGATATAACGCAAATCAACGCAGATTTTTTTAAGAGTCCTGGACGCACCAATATCAAAGAAACCGGGTTTTTCACCTAATCTCGTCGCTACAGCGAAGGATTTTCGGAAAAAACCCGGTTTCTGGCTACCTGTTCGTGGACTACGATCGCACTATTCGATCGCACTCAACACACTACTTAGCAGCTTGACGCTCTTTCGCATCCTTGATCACTTCCTCAGCGATATTGCTCGGACAAGGAGAATAGTGCGAGAAAGACATCGAAAACTGACCGCGCCCAGATGTCATGGTACGCAAATCGCCAATGTAGCCAAACATTTCGCTCAACGGCACATCAGCCTTGATCCGCGCTCCTGTTTGTCCGGTTTCCTGAGCTTTCATCATGCCCCGGCGGCGGTTGAGGTCGCCGATGACATCGCCCATGTGATCGTCTGGGGTGAAGACATCGACATTCATGATCGGTTCCAGCAACTGAGGCCCAGCCTTGGGTACAGATTGGCGGTAGGCGGCTTTAGCAGCAATTTCAAAGGCCATTGCTGAAGAGTCAACC
Organism: Microcoleus sp. PH2017_34_RAT_O_A; assembly: GCF_020737885.1. Taxonomy (NCBI): domain Bacteria; kingdom Bacillati; phylum Cyanobacteriota; class Cyanophyceae; order Oscillatoriales; family Microcoleaceae; genus Microcoleus; species Microcoleus sp. PH2017_34_RAT_O_A. Next base: position 8,683 of record NZ_JAEQDD010000019.1, read on the forward strand.
GGGTGGAAACCTCCATCAACCAGGGTGAATTTCAAGTCCAAGCAGGGGAAACCAGCCAAGACGCCCACATCGATGCAGCTTTGGAAGCCTTTTTGCACCGCTGGCCAATACTCTCTCGGTACGCTACCACCAGTTACTTTTGACTCGAACACGAAGCCGCTACCGACTTCACCGGGCTCGACGATATAGCCGATTTTAGCAAATTGACCTGAACCACCAGATTGTTTCTTGTGGACGTAGTTGTCTTCGAGGCGTTTGGTGATGGACTCGCGGTAGGCTACCTGCGGTTCGCCAACTTCTACCTCGACGCCGTGGGTGCGTCGCAGAATGTCCACTTTGATGTCGAGGTGCAGTTCGCCCATGCCCTTGAGGATGGTTTCGCCACTTTCTTCGTCTGTGACCATGTGGAAAGATGGGTCTTCTTGTACCATCTTGGTGAGCGCGGCTCCCATCTTTTCTTCGCCTCCTTTGAGTTTCGGTTTGACCGAAATGGAGATGACTGGTTCTGGGAACACCATTGGCTCAAGGGTTGCGGGATTTTTGGGGTCGCAGATGGTGTGTCCGGTGCGGACGTTTTTCATACCTACGATCGCAATAATATCGCCTGCTTGAGCCGAATCAATTTCTTCGCGGGAGTTGGCGTGCATTTCTACCAAGCGGCTGATGCGCTCGGTTTTGCCTGTGGCGGTGTTGAGTACGGTGTCGCCTTTGGATATCTTACCGGAGTACAAACGGGTGAAGGTTAAAGCGCCGAAGCGATCGTCCATAATCTTAAATGCCAGGGCGCGCAAAGGGCCTTCTGGATCGACGATCGCGAAATTGCCTGTTTCCTCGCCTTCGAGATCCACCTCAGGCTGAGGCGTAACTTCCATCGGGTTCGGGAGGTAGTCAACGACTGCATCGAGTACCAACTGGACGCCCTTATTCTTAAACGACGAGCCGCAGTAGGTGGGGAAAAATGCCATGTCGCGGGTGCCTTTGCGGATGCACCGCTTGAGGTCTTCGATACTCGGCTCGTTGCCTTCGAGGTACTGTTCCATCAGGTTATCATCCTGCTCGACAGCCAGTTCGATCAACTGTTCGCGGTATTTCTCGACATCATCGACCATATCGGCCGGAACATCCTGAATTGTGTAGCCCATCGGATCGCCCGAATCATCCCAGATCCATGCTTTGCGGGTGAGCAAATCGACCATGCCGCAAAATTTGTCTTCAATGCCGATCGGCAAAACCATTACCATTGGTTTAGCTGCGAGGACTTTATCGACTTGCTTGACAACTCGGTAAAAATCTGCGCCCGTGCGATCGAGCTTATTGATATAGACGATACGAGCAACTTTAGAATCGTTAGCGTAGCGCCAGTTAGTTTCCGATTGCGGTTCAACTCCACCGGAACCGCAGAACACACCGATACCGCCATCGAGAACCTTGAGCGAACGGTAAACCTCGATCGTAAAATCGACGTGTCCGGGAGTATCGATGATGTTGAGCTGATGCTCGTTCCAGAAGCAGGTAGTAGCAGCGGATTGAATCGTAATCCCGCGTTCTTGCTCCTGTTCCATGAAGTCAGTCGTCGCCGCGCCTTCGTGTACTTCACCGATTTTGTGGATTTTACCTGTCAGTTTCAGGATTCTTTCAGTTGTGGTGGTTTTGCCAGCATCTACGTGGGCGAAGATGCCAATATTTCGATAACGAGTGAGATCTTTCATAAATTACTGTTGAGATTAAATGCGACGAACCGTCGGCGACCACCTGCAAGCTTGACAAGCGAGGAATTAATTCTGCCTTACCAGCCTGTACTGGCTGGATTTCCTTTTCCCTGTTTTTCTCAGGACTATCTTAATTTTGACACTTCTGGGTCATTCCTGGGAAGGATTCTTGGATCAATAAGTGGCCCAAGCCTGACAACTCATAAAAATACCCTATAGCTAGGGCAAAATCCTCTCACAAAGTAGGTTGGGCTGAGGCACTCACGCCCAACAAATTCGCCTGCGCCACCCTTCGCCAAACCTGATATTTTGCATCATTCTCAGCAAAAGCTTATACAGTGGGTTTCTTGACAAAAAATAGAGGATTTTACTTGAGTCTGTCACAAGAAACCTGATTTTTGACATTCATGCCTGATGTTAGTAAATCTACTATAACATAAAATAGCGGAATTTGTGTCATCATAAACCGATATTTTATACTTTTGTCCATAAGGTTTGTAGTGAGGACTTTAGTCCGCATCAAAGAGAGAACGAAAGTAGTTTTGTAGTGAGGACTTTAGTCCGCATCAAAGAGAGAACGAAAGTAGGTTTGTAGTGAGGACTTTAGTCCGCATCAAAGAGAGAACTAAGGAATGAGAATTAAATAACTTCCACAATTTTGTGGGATGGGCGTCCCGCCCGTTCAAAAAGGACAGGCGGGACGCCCATCTCACAATAACAATTAAAATTGTAAGTTATTTAATTCGCGATCCTAAAGTAGGTTTGTAATGAGGACTTTAGCCTGCATCAAAAAAAGGACTAAAGTCCTCACTACAAACCAATTTTACTACAGTCGTATTTGAGCCTAAGTCAAAATCGAGCCACTCATCATCCGTTGATATCGCCGTTCCAACTCATCCCGCACGACCGGCCATTCATCCAAAGTTTCATCATTCTCAATTACCATTTGCGCGGCCTCCCTCGCCAACTCCAAAACCTCCTGATCCTCCACCAAACTCGCCAAAGCAAAATCCGGTAAACCAGACTGTCGAGTTCCCAAAACCTGACCTGGGCCGCGCAATCTCATATCCATTTCTGCAATAAAAAATCCATCTTGAGATTGTTCTAAAACCTTCATTCTCTGCATAGCTTCCGCAGCCTTGGAACCGGGCATTAACAAACAATAAGAACGATTGCTGCCCCGACCGACTCGACCCCGCAACTGGTGCAATTGCGACAGTCCAAAACGCTCCGAATTTTCAATCAACATTACCGTTGCATTCGGCACATCTACTCCCACTTCCACCACAGTAGTAGATACTAAAATATCAGTTTCTTTGTCTCTAAACTTAGTAATCGCCTGATCTTTGTCAGCGCTACTCATTCTGCCGTGGAGCAAACCTACCTTAAACTCAGGAAATATACTTTTTTCGAGTTTCTCTTTTTCCTCAATTGCCGATCGCACATCCAGCTTTTCCGACTCCTCCACCAGAGGCAGAACCACATAAACCTGACGGCCGCTCGCCACCTCCCGACGAATCAAATCGTAAGCCTGGAGGCGTTCTTTCGCAGACAGAACAGTCGTTTGAATCGCCTGCCGACCGGGGGGAAGTTCATCAATTTGACTCACGTCTAAATCGCCGTGCAGAGTCAGCGCCAGCGTCCGAGGAATGGGAGTTGCGGTCATCGTCAAAACGTGAGGAGATTCGCCTTTTTGCTGCAATTTAGCACGCTGCTGCACGCCGAATCTGTGCTGTTCGTCAATTACAGCCAAACCCAATTTATGGAAATTCACCGTATCTTGAATCAGCGCGTGAGTTCCTACTAAAACAGGTAATTCTCCGGTTTCTAACTGGCTGTGAATTTCCCGGCGCTTGGCTACTTTTGTCGAACCAGTTAACAGTTCGACAGACAAGTGCATCAAATTAAACCAGCCTACCAATTTCCGATAATGCTGTTCTGCTAAAACTTCTGTCGGCGCCATTAAAGCGGCTTGATAGCCGGATTGAATTGCTGCTAGCATTGCGACTACAGCGACGACTGTTTTGCCAGCGCCGACATCGCCTTGCACTAATCGGTTCATCGGCTGGGGCGAAGCTAAATCGTTGAGGATGTCGTTAATGACTCTTTCTTGGGCATTTGTCAGCGCAAAAGGCAAGATTTGATAGAACTGTTCGATCAATTTCCCGCTAGGAAGGATGACTGCGCTAGCTTGAGCTTTTCTTTGGGTTTGGCGGCGCTTTAAAAGGCCTAATTGCAGGTAGAAAAATTCGTCAAAAACTAAGCGGCGGCGGGCGGCGGACAAGCAATCGCGATCGAGCGGAAAGTGAATGTTTGCCACCGCATCGGCTAAACCCATTAAGCCGTAACGCTCGCGCAAGTCATCCGGTAGCGATTCCGGTAACAGTTTCGCGGCCGGAATTGCGGCTAAGATCGATCGCCTCACCGAACCCGCATCCACCCCTTCCGTCAGCGGATAAACAGGAATCAGGCGGCCGACTTTCATAGATTCGATCGCACCGCCGGAGTCATCTAATACTTCCAACTCAGGATTTTCTAGGGTAATGCCATACTTACCCTGCTTTACCAACCCCGAAGCAGCAAGTATCGCACCAGTACAATACTCGCGCTTTTTGAATTCTTGCCAGCCGCGATTGCTGTAGCGAGGCCCGGCAAAAAAGCGACTGATTTTAATTTCTCCGGTACTGTCTTTTAAAATTACTTCTAATATCGTTAATTTCTTATTTTTAGGGCTAGAAAAGCAATTGCAGCGCTTTACTTCGGCGATTAAAGTAACAGTTTCCCCTGCTATTAACTCGCGAATTCGTACTTGCTTTGCATAGTCGATGTGGTTGCGGGGATAGTAGTAAAGCAAGTCATATACGGTATCTAAACCGAGTTTTAGCAAGCGGTTGCCGTTGGCGGGGCCGATGCCTGTCACGCGGGTTAACGGTTGATCTAGCGTCAGACTGGGGGGTGGAGGTGCTGTGTTAAGGGGTGCGGTTCGGGGAACTGAAACGGCTGGAGTGATTGAATCGGTGGCATTTTCAGGTCTGACTTGTGTCGTTTGTTCTTCCCAAACTTGCTCCATTTGTCTGAGGAAACTGACTGTAATGGCGATCGAATGTTGGCGCCCTTCGAGATCTTTCTGAGGGTAGATGTCAAATTCCACAGCAAGTTCTCTGGCGCGATCGCGCGAAGAACCAGTGACAGCGCCTGCCAACTGTCTCAAACTCAGGCCGAGAAACTCGCTGAAGCGGTATTGACTGCCTTGGATGTCGTTAAATCCGCGATCGGCTTCTACGGAAAGAGCTTTTTGCAATCGCTGCCATTCTGGTTGGTTATTAGTCATCAGTCATTAGTTATTAGTCATTAGTCATTAGTCATTAGCGCGAGCGTCCCCGATCGCGAACGTTATTAGTCATTAGTCATTAGTCATTAGTCATTAGTTATTAATCATAGCTCAATAATTCCAGACAATTGTCAACTGTCAACTGTCAACTGTCCACTGTCCACTGACTAATCTTCAAACCAACTCAACCGCCAAGCCGACTCAGCCTCCACCACCGCCATTTCCCGCTGCTTTTTCTGGTAATCGCGACCGAGGGAGTTCAACTTTGCAGAGAGGTTGCGAATTTGTTGGCGCCAAGCCGATGTTCCCGGATCGGCAAACTCTATTTCCGACAACCGCAGTTTAATTGCTGTAATGTGCAAAGCATTAATACCGGGTCTTTTTCCCAAGTTTGGCGGTGCTGGTGAACTATCTGTTTCAATGATTAAGCTTAATAGGTTAGGTGGGCCCGCCACGCTGTCGGCGGACAATTCAGCAGCAGAAGCAGCTTCTAGAACCTGTTCTGGCAATTGACTGGGCAAGATTTCCGACTGTTGGAGCAAGCGGTTGGTGTCGCGAGACAGCAGCTTGAGAATCTGGGCGATCGACTTTTCAATACTATTTTGCCAGCGCGCCAAACTTTGCGGGGAATTGGCAATTGGTAATTGATTGTTTGTTGCTGGAAATTGATAGTTAATAGCGGAAAATTCGTTGTTTGCCTCTATTTCTTCCTCGACGAATTCGTTTTCCTCGATTTCTTCCTCGCCAAACTCGTCTTCATCTATTTCTTCATCTATTTCTTCATCTATTTCTTCCTCTTCCTCTTCCTCTTCCTCTTCCTCTACTTCTGATTCAGTCGTGAGCGATCGCAATTTTTCTTGAGACGCCGCAGCCAAACGCCTTACAGACTGCTGCATTTTTTGCCGCCCGTCGAAGGACAACTTGAGAAACGACTCCGGCACCGCTTGAGTGCAAAGGTGATAGCAAGCCAAAATCAACTGCTGTCGCACCGCTTGTCCCAAGGCAGTTAAATAACCATCGTAGGTACTGCGAAACTCTAGATTCAAGGCTGCTAAAGCCTCTTCGAGTCCTGCCAAATCTTGCTCTATGCGCTCTCTGGATCCCACCATATATCCCCTATAAAATTCAAATAGGACGATCGGCAAAACAACCCGATTTTTGCCACAAATTGTCTGATTGTCGAGTTAATTCTGGTTAGAAATCGGGCATAGGTTTCAAGAATCGCCTCCAACATTTTTATGTTTTTTATCTCTCGGTTTCTAGCTGAGTCTCGATTCCCCTCGCATCTCCCGGATAGTCGTAAAATATCGCTAAAATATCGGCTCTTGGGTACGTAGTTGCGCTTCAGCGCTCCGGCGCTAATTTACGGTACAAACGACTCAATGTGAAAACTCGATTCCCCTCACATCCCCCGGATAGTCATAAAATATCGACTCTTGGGTACGTAGTTGCGCTTCAGCGCTCCGGCGCTAATTTACGGTACAAACGACTCAATGTGAAAAAATGAAACAACTGAGTTAATCTTCTGAATTTTCAAGTTACCCATTTTCAAACCCCGATGAGCAACGCCCTCTTTCGGAATATTATAAAGAGCGCTAAAGCGCAACTACGTACCAAGAGCGCTAAAGCGCAACTACGTACCAAGAGCGCTAAAGCGCAACTACGTACCAAGAGCGCTGAAGCGCAACTACGTACCAAGAGCGCTGAAGCGCAACTACGTACCTATTTCTGTAGTCGTGTAAAAACTAAAAATTAAAAATGCAAAAAAATTAGGTTTTCACATTTTTAATTTTTAGTTTTTAATCTAAATTTTCGATTATTGAGCAGCACCCATTTGGGCGGCCACTTCATCGGCAAAGTTAGCTTCTACTTTCTCAATGCCTTCGCCCAACACAAAACGGACGAAACGGCGGACTTGGACATTTTCGCCAATTTGGGCGATCGTTTGTTTGACCAACTCTTCCACCGAGATATTTTGATCTCTAATAAAAGGCTGATCCATCAAACATAACTCTTTCATCCGCTTGTCAATCCGCCCTTGAACAATCTTTTCTTTGATATTGTCCGGCTTGTTGCCCAAGTCATCTTTGCCCATTTCAATTGCCTTTTCTCGTTCGACAATTTCAGCGGGGATATCTTCAACTTTCACGTATTCCACATTCGGGCAAGCTGCAATTTGCATTGCAATATTGCGTACTAAACTTTGGAATTCTTCGCGCCGTGCCACAAAATCTGTTTCGCAGTTAACTTCCACCAGCACTCCCACGCGGCCGCCCGTGTGAATGTAGCTGCCTACAAGTCCTTCTGAGGCAACCCGTCCTGCTTTTTTGTCAGCTCCAGCCAGACCTTTTTTCCGCAGCCACTCAATTGATGTTTCGATATTGCCATCGTTTGCGGTGAGGGCTTTTTTGCAGTCCATCATCCCCGCGCCGGTTTTGTCGCGCAGTTCTTTAACAAGTTTTGCAGATATGTCCGCCATCTTCTTTAAGTTCCCAATCAAAATTAGTTATTAGTCGTTAGTGCGAGCGTCCCCGCTCGCGAACCTTATCATTAGTCATTAGTCGTTAGTCATTAGTCGTTAGTGCTGTCCCCGCTCGCGAACCTTATCATTAGTCAGGAGTGCGAGCGTCCCGCTCGTGAACCTTAATCTTAATGATTAGACAAGAGTTAAGAAATAGCAAGTCAGCCTTCTGGCGGATTTGGTAGGTGTAGAACCCTAATTAATTTTGGTGTTCACACTGCGGAATGCTTTTGTCAGAAATCTACTAATGACCGAGACTAATGCCATTTACAATTAAAAATTAAAAATTAAAAATGTCCAACTAAAAATTATGATTTTTAATTTTTAATTTTCAATCTTTAATTTTTAATTGCTTGGTGTCAGATGCCGATAGCAATACTAGCTTTCGGTTTCTTCGCTGTCAGTGTCGCCGTCCTCGGGATCTACATAATTAGGGTCATCCAATTCTTCGATTTCGCCATCATATTCGGCGCCTTCGTAACCACCTTCGTAGTCGTAGTCTTCGTCAGAGTCGCCGCCTTGTTGACCGTGACGACCTTCGTAGATGGCATCAGCCAACTTGCCGACAATCAGTTTGATCGATCGAATAGCATCGTCGTTTGCTGGAATCGCAATGTCAACCAAATCCGGGTCGCAGTTGGTATCCAACAGAGAGACGATGGGAATTCCCAGCTTTTGGCATTCCAACACAGCATTATACTCGCGGCGTTGGTCTACTAGGACAACTCCGTCGGGAATCTTACGCATAGTTTTGATTCCGCCCAGATACTTCTGGAGTTTTGCCATTTCTCGGCGCAGCACGGAAGCTTCTTTTTTCGGCAACAAATCTAGGGCGCCGATTTCCTCGCGGCGCTCCAAATCCTTGAGGCGCTCGACGCGGGACTTAATCGTTGTCCAGTTGGTGAGCATTCCCCCCAGCCAGCGCTGGTTGACGTAGTAAGCACCGCAGCGTTGAGCTTCTTGGGCTACAATCCCGGCAGCTTGGCGCTTTGTACCGACGAACAAAAACTTTTTACCTTTTTCGGAGGCCACTCTCATGTACTCGTAGGCGTCTTCCATAAGCTGAGCGGTTTGCACGAGGTCGATGATGTGAACCCCGTTGCGCTCTGTGAAAATGTAGGGAGCCATTTTCGGGTTCCACCGACGGGTTTGGTGTCCGAAGTGAACCCCTGACTCTAACATTTGAGCCAAACTAACTACTGGCATTGTATTTTTAACTCCTGTATTCGGGTTAATCCTCCACCCGGTCGTATTTCTGAGGGTTTGCGCCCTCGAAACACCCGAAAACCCGGATGTGCGAATTTAAACAACTTTTCTAGTCTATCACCAGAAGCACCACTTTTTCTGACTATCTTAGATCCGTAGGGTAGGGTTTTCCGTAGGGTTGCGTGGACGGTGTGCACCGACTTGAGCGATGCCATTTTTCCAAAATCATGCAACTGTAGGGAAGATCCCAACCCATGACCAGTAAATCATCTCCCAATCTAAAATCCAAAATCTAAAATCTAAAATGGTATGAGATGTAGTCGGCGGGTTGGGTGCGGGGGGCGCACGATACGGTTAGAGTTACTAGCAACCGCTTCTGAAAAAACCAAAAATCCAGGTTCGAGGTTGCAGAAGCTTTCGTGAGCTTGTGAGAGAATGGCGTTGAAGCTGCGTGTCTTGTGCCTTCTTTCGTTCGATCGAGCTTTTATCGATTTTATTCGATCGGCAATTCTGTCGGCTTTACTAGAAAAAATTGGTTTAAACGCAACCCTTCTAGGGAGAAATTAAAATCAGACTATTCATGAGTCCAATCCTCTTCCTTTCAGGTAGAGGTCGCCCTCATCCCTTCTCTAAGCGAGCGGGTAAGCTGTCAACTGTCAACTGTCAACTGTCAACTGTCAACTGAATGCCACGCCCTCTCGATCCGCAAAAAACCTAAAGCTAAAAACGCCATGCCCATCCCCATTCTCGTCCTGCTTGAAGTTCTAATTGTCATCGCACTTTCTCGACTTGTCGGCTTAGCATTTCGAGCGATCAAACAACCTCAAGTTATTGGAGAAATTGTAGCAGGAATTATGCTCGGGCCTTCTCTCCTCGGTTTGATTGCACCAGATTTAGGAGCAGCACTTTTTCCAGCGGAGGCCGTTCCTTTCCTCAACGTGTTATCTGAGGTAGGGCTAATATTTTTCATGTTTTTGATTGGTTTAGAACTCAATCCTAAGTATCTAAAAAACAATTTAGATGTAGCAATTTTAACATCACACGTCAGCATTTTAGTGCCATTTTCTCTGGGAAGCTTCCTAGCACTGCTGTTGTACCCGATAGTTTCAAATAATAGCGTTTCGTTTACAGCATTTGCGATGTTTTTGGGCGCTGCGATGTCAATTACTGCCTTTCCGGTGCTGGCAAGAATTATTACAGAGCACAACTTGCAGAATACCAAATTGGGGACGCTAGCTCTGACTTGCGCTGCGGTAGACGATGTGACGGCATGGTGTTTGTTGGCGGTGGCGATCGCAGTTACGCGCACTAACTCGATGGTTGGGGCTTTACCGACAATTTTTGAATCTATAGTGTACATCGGTTTCATGCTGACTGTAGTCCGCTGGTTCTTGCAACGGCTTTCCAAGCACTACAACCGCACCGGCAAGTTATCTCAATTAGTGCTATCCGGCATTTACATGGGAGTTGTAGCATCAGCTTTAATTACTGAATGGATCGGCATTCACTTAATTTTCGGTGCGTTTTTGCTGGGTGCTGCCATGCCAAAAAATGCCGGACTTACCAGAGAATTAGCTGAGAAAACAGAAGATTTTGTCCTGATATTTCTGCTGCCAATATTTTTCGCTTACAGCGGTTTGCGGACTCAAATCGGCCTGCTCAATAGTCCCGAATTGTGGCTGCTGTGCGCGGCAGTTTTGGGAGTAGCAATTATTGGAAAATACTTCGGGACTTACGTTGCTGCCCGAGTCTGCGGCATCAGCAACCGCGAAGCTTCAGCGCTGGGGTGGATGATGAATACTCGCGGTTTGACTGAACTGATTGTGCTGAATATCGGTCTTTCTCTGGGGGTGGTTTCGCCGCTGCTATTTACGATGTTAGTCATTATGGCTTTAGTGACAACTTTTATGACTTCGCCACTGTTGGAGTGGACTTATCCGAAAAAGCTGATTCGGTTAGATATCTCAGAAGTAAGTTCGGATGATGATTCAGAATTAAAAGATTCGCCAATGGGTGGAGAAAGCGAAGAAATTAATAGAGAATTGCTGCCCAAGTATCGAATTTTAGTCCCGGTTGCTAATCCCAGCACGCAGAAAGGTTTGCTGCAATTGGCGATCGCCCTGGCGCAGCCTGCTGCGGATACAGGGGGTAGCGATTTGCAGTCGGCGGCGGTTCATCCTCTGAGTTTGATCGAATTAAATGAAAATTATGGTTTTGAAAGTACGCCCGTAGAAGCCGATCGCATTATTCAGGAACGCCGCTCGAAATTATCAGAATTGATAGAGAGTTTGGAATTGCCGGATGCGAAAAAATTCGTGCACCCAATCATTCGGGTTACTAAAGATGTGGCGCGGGAAACGGCGCAAATTGCGGAACTCGATCGCGCGGATTTGATTTTGGTAGGATGGCACAGGCCGACTTTTAGCAGCAACCGTTTGGGAGGGCGTGTCGGCCAAATTCTCAGCAACGCTACTGTGGATGTAGCAATTTTTGTTGACAGAGGTAGGGAACGGTTGAATAATTTGTTAGTGCCTTATGCGGCAAATATTCACGATGATTTAGGGTTGGAATTGGCGCTGAGACTGTTGGTTAATAGCGAGGAACGTCGTTTGACGGTGCTGCGGGTGGCGGTTGACGGGGCAGAGGGAAATGAGCTGAGTTATGAGTTTCAGCGAGTTATGGATCGGTTGCCGGTAGAAGTGCGATCGCGCATTGAAACTCCGATTGTGGAGGCTGCTGAGCCGATTCAAGCGGTGGTGGCGGCTTCTGCTAATGCTGATTTGACGATCGCGGGTACGAGTCGGGAGTGGGGAATTGAACGCCAAACTCTCGGACGGTATACTGATGAATTGGCGGTGCAGTGTCATTCTTCGCTGCTGATTGCGCGCTGTTACGTGAAAGTGCGATCGCACTTGGCTTCGGTACTTGTTGACAGTTGACAGTTGACAGTTGACAGTTGACAGTTGGCAGTTGACAGTTGGCAGTTGGCAGTTGACAGTTGGCAGTTGGCAGTTGGCAGTTGGCAGTTGGCAGTTGGTTATTTGTGAGGTGCTACCAATTCCCAATTCCCAATTCCCAATCCCCAATTCCCAATTCCCAATTCCCAATTCCCAATTCCCAATTCCCCATTCCCAATTCCCAATTCCCCATTCCCAAGATTATGAATCATTTAAGCCTTAAATCCCTGGCATTTTACGGGATTGCGATCGGCTCGGTTTCGCTGCTGTTTAAAGTGGTAACTGCTTACGGCGAAACAAGTTTAAAAGCGGCTCCGGCAATTGCGGGAAGTTATCGCTTTGATGCTAAAAGTTTGCCGGAATGTCTGAAATCTGATACTTTGACCTTGACAATCGAGCAATCGGGTGTTTATTTGAGCGGTAATTTGCGATCGGGTAACAGCGAGGGCGATCGCGCAAACACAGCCGAGGAGAAACCTTCTTTAGCAGGGAAGTGGGAAAATCAAGGATTGAGCTTGTCGGGTGTCGTACCTAATTTAACGGGTTGCAGCGAGTCCGCTGCGATCGGTCAAAACAGCTATGTTAAACTGCGAGGAGTTGTGGAAAAAGACAGCCTCAACGGAAAAATTAGTCTGACGGATCGGGCGGCGGCTACTAATTTTACGGCTCAAAAAGAAGCGGTGGCGAAACCTCAGCAGAAGCAACCACATTAAAGGTGTTGATTTCAATCGCACCGTCAGAAAACGGGTAGAAGCCCTGGATAGATCGGGCTCCAACCTAAAACTTTCGATCGAAGAAGTTGAAGATCCAGATTTATCTGTGGAGTAAATCTGAAATCTAAAATTAATCGATACTTTGGAAAAATAACACGGTTAGAATCAGGCAATTACTAACAGTGTGAGAGATGAAAATTGCTCCAAATTGGGTGGTGACTTTAAAACTTCTTTTCGGAGGACGGCGGGTGAGGGTGAATGAGCGTTTGAATTCAGTAGGAACAGCAGTTTTTTTCTTCCCGTATAGCGTGTTTTCTAACAGTTCTAATGCTTGCCATTTTGCGAGAAAAGTCACTAGCAGTATCGAGAGGGCGATGCCAGTTATTATGAAGTAAAAATCTCGCTCGCCTCCTAATAATATATAATCGATCAGCCGTTCCCGTAAATCTTTTGAAAGCACGCTTTCAATGCCGAAAAAAACTAGCCAACCCATGCAAGTGCAAGAGAGATTGAGGATGGCTGCATATTCAACGCTGGTTTTCGGGCTGAGTTTCAGTAGTTTTTGCAAGAACCATGATTCGATCGCGATCGCCAAAAACATGGCTAGAATTTGTACCAACACAGTCCGAAACGGGAAAACAGTTGCAATCATTAGTTTTGCTCCTATGTCTGCTTCCCGATCGTACCTGACACACTACAAAACCGCTGTATGCTCCAGCCCCTCTTTGAAGAGCGATCGCCAGATGGTCGCACTTAAGCCACTGGCGGCTAATGGTGCTAAATTAAAATCAGAATATAGAACTGAGCGATAGAAATAAAGTATCCCAGAGGAGTCTCCGGTTCAAAAATTACCTGGGCCAAGACCCCGCCTGTCCGTATAGTGTGTTGAAATGGATGTTGCCGTGATCTTAATGCCGTCAGAAACTTCGCTTACCGAGTCAAACCCGTTGATTTTAGACAGTTTGCCAGATTTGTCGCCGAATGAGGGTGGGTGTCCCCGCCGGACTAGATTGCAAATTGATTTGATGTTGCTGGCGATCGAGGCCTTGTATCTCGGAGGTGCGGAAGAAATGCTGGCAGTGTCAAAGGAGCTGGAATTGGAGTCAATTGTCAAAAATCGCGTTGCCTTTTGGCAGATGCGAAATACTAATCCGCTGAGACGCTATGCCCAACGCCGCTCCCTGACAGTTGTGGAGGCAAAGGCGCTGGTGGCGATCGCCTGTAATATGGCGCGCAAGTTAACTGCGACAATTCGGCAGTTGCTGCTAGATTCGCAGCAGTTGCGATCGAGAAATCTTCCCCTCAGTCAGAACTTGCAGCTTGCCGAGTATTTAGAACGTTTTCGAGCTCATTTTCGATCGCGCATGAACCCCAAGCGATCGGTGGTTGTAGCTTACGATTCCGATGACAAGCTCAACGAACTAGCTTTAAACTTGTTGAGCAAACTGCTATTTTGTACAGGCACAGCCGGAATGCAGCGCTTCTGGGTTAGCCTGTTTGATGGAGAAATTGAATAAAAATGACTATTAGGCGTCAGTACAGTCTGCCAAATTGCACCCTGGTTCTAGAAGGGTTGAGCGATGGCTCGGCAGCCAGCCAGCTAGAAATGCGGCCGGTGCTTTCGATATTAATGAGCGCTGAATGCTATGTGACAGGCCTCGGTGAGCCCCTCAATGGGGGACGGGAGTTTTTTGAAAGCTTGGTGAGGACTGTCAGCAGCTACGCTCAAGAATTTATGAGCGGAGTGCATTATCCCGATCGCTATGGCCCGAATTTGGGTATGGTACAGTTGCACAGAATTGACGGGAATTCCCACCGTTTGACCGTTCTACCCGCCGGATCTGACAGCGCCACCCAAATCGATCAAAAAACAGAACTGTCGGCACAGGTAGATTTGACGACGGTACAGCTATTTGATTTGGTAGAGGCGATCGATCAATTTTTTGCCGACACCCAGACGTTGCCAGAATTGTCGCTGCAATTAACCCCAATTTCCAAGCGTTATATCAAGTCTGCCGAACCTTTGGCGAAGCGCAGTTTGCCTGCGGTGGTGGGGGTGTCGAGTTTGGCTTTGGCGGCGATGGCGTTTTTCTTGGTACCAGTGCCGGAAGTCCAGCGCCCGAGAGATCCAGTGCCGCAGCCCAATCGGGCCGGCCAAAATCTCGGCACGCCGAATTCCGGTGGTTCGGGTTCGCCGAATCCCAATCCCACGCCTGCGGCTGACGGTTTGCTTGGGGATAAAACTCCGAAAGTTGTTGAATCGAGTTCACCAACTCCGAGCACTTCGCCGCAGTCGGACACTTCACCCTTGGCCACACCGCAGTCAAACATTTCGCCGGAAAGCACGCCCACTCCTGTTGCTGAAGGTTTGGCAAGCCCTGGGGCGGCAGCCGTGCCGATTACCGATACGGCCGAAATCGATCTGTTGAAGGGGAAACTTTCCCAGCAAATTGATGGAGTTTTGAAGAATCAGCCTGCTGTTGATGCGGAGTTGGTTTATCGGGTGAGTGTGGCTAAAGATGGGGCGATTGTCGGTTACAAGTCGGAAAATTCCGCAGCAGTCGATCGATCCGAAGCGCCGTTGTCCGAGTTGCTTTACAAACCGGTTGGTACTAGGCCGCCTGCGGAACCGCTGGCTGATTTCCGAGTAGTTATTGCAC
Source organism: Microcoleus sp. PH2017_34_RAT_O_A (assembly GCF_020737885.1). Lineage (NCBI taxonomy): Bacteria > Bacillati > Cyanobacteriota > Cyanophyceae > Oscillatoriales > Microcoleaceae > Microcoleus > Microcoleus sp. PH2017_34_RAT_O_A. The sequence goes on from NZ_JAEQDD010000019.1 coordinate 23,780, forward strand.
CGGGCGGTACTGCGGCTGTCACTCCTTGGTAAAGGGTTTGTAGTGAGGACTCGGCGGTTGGAAACCGCGTCTACACACACAAAACCCGCCTCCGCGGGTTGAAGAAAAGACGGCGGTTAAAATCGCCGGATTCGTAGAAGACTCGGCGGTTAGAAACCGCGTCTACACAGACAAAAC
>NZ_JAEQDD010000019.1:23988-79784 GCF_020737885.1 Microcoleus sp. PH2017_34_RAT_O_A
AAGACGGCGGTTAAAATCGCCGGATTCGTAGAAGACTCGGCGGTTAGAAACCGCGTCTACACAGACAAAACCCGCCTCCGCGGGTTGAAGAAAAGACGGTTAAAATCGCCGGATCTGATTAATTCTCTTCATTCCGCGGAGGCGGAATTTGTTTGTGTAGACGCGGTTTCAACCGCCGTCTTTTTCTTATATTATAATTTGAGTCAAAGTCCTGTAGGTGCGATCGGCTCAATATCTGGATCGAATCCACCAACTTGATTTGTGCGAATTATCCACAAAAAAGCTCCTTGTTTTAAGAGGATTTTGGCGATCGCATCTTGGGTACGCCTCGGCAGCATTGTTCGGTAACTCATAGCAGCTTTGAACGAATTCACGATGCCAGCAAAAAAGCTTTTTTTCAGTTCAGAATCAATACCCGCCAATCTCGCATTTTTGCGCCAATCTGGACGGACAACACCGAGGGGAATTAATACTTTTTCTAAACTCTCTCCTAAGGCTATTAACTGGTTAAATCTTTCGGTTTGTGCGGCGGTGGGATGTGTTTTCAGCCAGTCTTGAATCTGAGGATTTGACTCAATTTCCGCAGTGATTTTTTTAATTGTCGCGTAAATTGCCTGACTGGAATCTTGGACGCAAGAAGTTGCTGGCGTGACTAAACTGGCGCCGGTGCCGTCTCCGCTGCGGTAGCGCGCCATCATGATATCTAGTTGCTGGTTTAATTCAGTTAAAGGCGACAAGGTGATGCCGTCAAAGTCGTAGTCGCAACACACGCAGTCTAATTTACAGATGATATCGCACACCGGGCGATCGCCCAACCAGCCGCGCTGCAAGTCTCCCATGTAACTTTGCCATTTGCTGGAACCTGCTACAATGCCGTCTGGATTGTGGGCATAAACTTGTTTGTATTCTATGTCAAAACGCAGTTCGCGGGTAAAGCGATCGCGCACAACTTTTGCTACTCCAAAAGCAAAATGTCCGGTGACAATTCTCAGCGGTGCCGGTTCGCCGCCTTTGCCGCCGATACCGCCGAAACAGTGAATCACTATACCGATATCTCCTTCTTGCCAAGGGGAGATTGAATCGTTTTCTGTAGCATCATTTGGCATCAACAATACTCTTTTGGCTTGTCCTTTTTGCGCCCTAGTATTTAACCAGTTTTGGTCTTTTAAATAAGCGAGAGATTTTTGTAACCCGAAATGTGTTTCATCTGGGATTAATTGGGCAATTTTCCGGGGTTCGATAGCCTGAACAACAAAAATATTATCTTCATCTCTTTCGCCGTAAATGTACCAGCCCTCTGAATTTAATGGCGATTGTTCGATTTGGTGATTGGTAGACCTCGCTATCCCATTTTTGTCTGGCTGTACTTGGGGAATCCGAATGATTTCGGCGGCGCCGTCAAATTGTTGGGATGTTTGGCCCAAATGCCGGACAATAAATTTGTCGCTGTCGGGTTCTGGGCGCTGTAAAATTGAGACTAAGGCACAGAAACGTCCGATAATTTGTACTGGTTCGCGATCGATAATTAATTCTTGCGGGTCGCTGTTGCTATGGTTGATGGCAATCACCGGTCTCCGTAACATCACAGTCACGCTGTCTTCGCGTCTGCTACCTGCTAGAGTTTCTAAAGGGCCGACATTGCGCCAGCCGTTCAATCTATCTGGATGGATGTTGCCTGATTTTTGACTTTTTTGAGTTTGTTTGGTGAAGCTGATATCTTGACTGACGGCGTGGACAAAAAATTGTACTTGGCGATCTGTACTCCACTTCAAAAATGCTATTTTGCCAATGAAATTTTGATGTTTTTTGGGTGCATTGATCACTTCAAAAAAAACTGAGCCATAAATCTGGCGCTGTTCGTTTGATGGCAAAATCAAGCGCCCTTGCCAAAGTGCGATCGGGTTGTAGAGATGGGCAACTGCTGCTGCATCTTCGCAGACGATTTCTGGCTCCGGCTCTTCTAAAGTATCGCTTTCTGGTTCCTCAAAAAACGCCGGATAATTGGAATCTTCTTCGACAAATTGCGGTTCTAAAAAAACGTTTTTACCTGCGGCAATATTGGCAGTTGAATCTCGGTTTTTTAGGGGTGATTTCAATTTCAGAAAATGGCGTTTTTCCTCCAGCTTGTCCTGCAACCAATTGACAAAAACCCGAACAAAAATAAAAGCTGTGAGACCGAAAATCACAGCCAAAGCTGTCATCCCCAGAGTCAAAAGAAATTGCTCTAAAGATTGACCGGAAAGTAAAATAATTTTGGGCCAAATCAAAGAATATGCCGCCATAAATATATCTAGAAACGAGTTTTAGGTTCGATCCAGTCTGTGCTGGCTTGAGTGCCGAAAACTAGGGGTTTGTCTTGGGTGACAGATACGGTTTGGCCAGTCATATCGACGGCACAAAGAGGCCAAGATCGATCGCCCAAATGACCGGCGCGGAACAGAACTTGTCCCGGGCAAACTTGACTCCAACCCAACAATACAGCATGGGTGTAAAGACTGCGAGCCGGAGCAACGGTATAAGTATAATTATCATTTTTATCCCAAATGACCGCGTAGTCGGACATATCGGAAGAGTTGAACAACGCTTCAAATTCGCGGGCGAGAACGCGGGAACCCTCTTGATTCCAAGAAACAGGTACTAAAATTGCGATCGTCCCGGACATATCTGTGTCATCGCTAGCATACATTCCGCTTTCCGCCAGGGGCGAAGCAGCCGCCACTGTTTGCAGTTCCCCAGTTTTGAGATTTTCCACAAACATGACGCTGCTAACCCGACACCGCGACAATTCCGGCTGTACTTGCAATTCAATTCGACTGTAAGCCGCGTATTGGCCGTTAGTTGAAACTAGGGAAGGACTCCGATAGTAGCGGATACCTGTGCCAGCATTTGAACTCACCTTAGCGTGAGTCTCATTAATCCATTCCCAAGGCACGGGATAGGGGCTATTTAAAGGGTCAGCCATCATTTTTTTTCCACAAGTTCTACAGTATTATCTAACAGATTTAGGCTTACAGGCAGGGGAATAGCAATCGGGTTTTTGTCGGAAATGCTGTGCCGCCAAACCCCAGATTTGTAGAAACCGGGTGAATTTTTCAGATTTGAGATTTGTCCTCCAATCTAAAATCTAAAATCCAAAATCTAAAATTGGATATATAGGATAGTATCGAAATTAATCTGGTATGTGTACCGAGAGGGAGGAACCATGACGCGATATTCTACGGAAAAACCTTCAATCCCCCCGACTCGCGTCTCCAAGTCGCGGGGAAAAGGTTTATTTTTACTGTCGCTAATCTTTAGACTGCTGTTGCTGGGAGTAGGCAGCGGTTTTGCGTGGGTTTTGGGGATGGCGATCGCCCAAATTTATCCCTCACGCGCCACGTCTATGCCGATCGCCGAGAGATTGCTGCGCGTAACTCAAAATTTGACCTCCAGCCCGAAACGCGCCCCAGCAACGCCAATTCCAGCGCTTCCTGCACCAACCGCTACACCAACTCCCCAGTCGAAAGTCAATCCCGCCCAGAGAGAGAAATTGCAGGGAGATTTAAGAAAGTTGCAGGGCGAGCTCAACGCGCTAATTGGGCGCACAGCGGCTTTAGAAAGTCAGTTGGGTAGCAGCCGCCCGACGGAAACTTTGGAAAAGCGGTTGCAGTTGATGTCGCAGGAATTGGCTGCAACCCCAACGGAGGCCACTCCTCCTCTGGCTTTACCCGCGCCGAGCCCTCTCGATGGTAACGCGCAGCCACAGAATACGAGAAATCCAGTGTTTGCAGGGGATGCGCTGATGGTAACTTTGCCCAGCGATGTTTTGTTTAATACTGGCAGCATTTCTCTGCGGGCGGGTACCAGTGCGATTTTGGACAATTTGGTGGCGGAGTTGCGGAGTTACGAGGGGGCGACGGTGCGGGTTGCAGGCCACACTGACGACGCGGGAGAAGAGGCGGAAAATCGCAATGTGTCGTTTGCGCGGGCTCAGGCTGTGGTGCAGTATTTGTCTGGTGTGCTCGGGCAGAAGTATCATTGGGTGGCGATCGGCTACGGGGAAAGTCGCCCTTCGGTGGATAATAGTTCTGAGATCAATCGGCAGCGCAACCGTCGCATTGAAGTGGCAATTAGTCCTTAGTCATTGGTCATGGGGCATGGGGCATGGGGCATGGGGCATGGGGCATGGGGCATTGTCCGTAGTGCGAGCTTAAGTCATTGGTCATTAGAATTATTTGTAGGGTGTGTCGCCGTCAACCATCTCTAAATTTCACCAATAATCGATCGGGCGACGCACCGGATTATTTGTAGGGTGTGGATACGTCAACAATCTCTAAAGTTGACAAATAATCGATCGGGCGACGCACCGGATTATTTGTAGGGTGTGGATACGTCAACCATCTCTAAAATTGACAAATAATCGATCGGGCGACGCACCGGATTATTTGTAGGGTGTGTCGCCATCAACAATCTTTAAATTTGACAAATAAACTCAGGGCGACGCACCCGATCCAATATTTGAGGAAATAAGCCTTTTACGAGTTTGGTGTTTCTGGAAATAATTTTAATGAATGGTATCAGGTGCGTCGCCCTGAGATTGTCGATATTGAGTTAAGAATTTTTCATGGCGACACACCCTACAACTATTAAAATCAGTAAAATCCTCCCTCTCTCCCTCTCTTACGCCGAAGGTGTCAAAGGTGGTAAGTCAGAATTATTTTTAGCTTGATTTATTGTCTCTCGATATTCGCTCCTCAGCTTCGGTTTTAAATACAAATTCTCAATCAAAGCAGCTACTCCCGCAAACCAAGGCGGCACAATTACCGCGCCAATAATTCCTAATACTTGCACGCCTCCCAAGACAGACAGCAATTGATACAATGGATGCACGCCAACCGAGGAACCAACCAGCAAAGGATCTAGTACGTAAGTTTCCAAGTTTTGGATAAATACAAATAACAGCAATACCCACAACAACACCCATCCACCCTTAGCTAAGGCGACGATTAAGGCGGGTACTGCACCCAAAACCGGGCCAATGAAGGGAATCAGATTTGTCACACCTGCGATCGCACCCAAGCCCAAAGCAAACTCCGGCATCCCCAAAAAGCTCAAACCTGCGGTGATAAATATCCCTAAAATCCCCGAAACTAACACCCGCCCGCGAATGTAACTCCCCATTCTTTGCCCGATGGGCGTGGCTTGGGCGGCGAGTTTTGTGTCCCAAGGTTTCGGGAAAAACTGCACCAAACTTTTAATTAATGTGTCGCTGTCCGCTACCATGTACCCGGAAATAAATAATGCTAAAACTAGGCTGAAGAAGCCGCCGAGAATGCCTCTTGTTAAACTGTACGATCGCAAAACCAGTTGTTGGCTCGATCGAATCAGCCAATTTGTCAGCGATTGAGTGTCCAGCAACTGATTCACCAAAGCAGGTGCATCATCGGTGAGGCGACTGGCTAAGCTAGTCGCTACCACTTCCAGACTTTCGGCGTAAACTGGTAACTGTCGCACCAGTAACTGTATTTGATCGATGACTGTCGGCCCGATTAACACTACCGTCCCGCTGAATCCGCCAATCAGAGTTAAATAAACCAGAATCACCGCCAGCCAGCGGGGAACGCGCATGGTTTCGGCCCAATTGACGATCGGGACGATCGAAGCAGCGAGCACCACTGATATCATCAGAATTACTAGCAGACTCCGCAATTGCCACAGCAGCACTAGCAGCAAGGACGATGCTACAATGAGCAGCAAGTTAGGTATAGAAATTGTAATCCGCTGTTCAGACATGATTAAATAATAAAGGTCTGTAGTTGCGCTTATCTCCTCGCACAGGGCGGGTTTATTTATCTTCTGAGTTACCCCATATATTTTGGGTAAAACCCAGCCCTACTCATTTTATAATAAAAAGTAACATCGGCACAAAAAAATAATATGCAACCACAATATTCAACTCAAGATTTATCAGCCATTTCGTCTATCAAATCACCAACGCTGTTTTACGAATGGCAAAAATATCGCTGCGCTTATGATGTTTATCAACCAACTACTGCGACAGAAGATAGCATACCTTTGTTATTAATTCATCCCATAGGAGTTGGATTGTCAAGAGTCTTTTGGCACAGATTTTGCGAAAGTTGGTACAAATCAGGTAACACAAATCCGATTTACAATCCCGACCTTTTGGGCTGCGGTGATTGCGAAATGCCCGCTGTGGCTTGCTATCCTGAGGATTGGGCGGCACAGTTGCAGTTTTTCTTGGAGACTGTAGTAAAAAAACCTGCGATCGTCCTCGTGCAAGGTGCTTTACTGTGTGTAGCCTTGGAATTAGCCAAAATTCAGCAGGAAAGCGGTTCTAATTTAATCCATTCCTTAGTTCTCGCCGGGCCTCCAGCCTGGGCGGTGATGAACAAACATTCGACAGATAGAGAGCAAAGAATCGTCTGGAATTTGTTAGACTCTCCCTTGGGAAACGCTTTTTATCGATACGCCAGACGCGCTAAATTTTTGCGCTCTTTTTCTGCAAAACAACTGTTTGGCGATGCTGCTAAAGTTGACAGCGAATGGTTGGATGCTTTGCAAGCTGGGGCGGCAAATCCTGACAGCCGTCATGCAGTTTTCTCATTTTTAGCGGGTTTTTGGCGGCAAGATTATAGTACCACGATTCAACAGTTTATGAATCCGGCACTCGTTATTATGGGAGAAAAAGCCTCAAGCATCAGTCAATCAGGTAAGGAAGAAAAACCAGAGGAAAGAATAGCGCAATATTTGGCTAACTTTCCCAACGCAGAGGGTTTATTAATGCCGGGGCGCAATGTTTTACCCTACGAATCTACGGCAGAATTTGTGAGTGCTGTTGCGGAGTTTGTGAATGGAAGTTTGCAACCGCAGATATCAGCAGATGAACACAGATGAACGCGGATGGAATTTCGTCTGCGTTAATCCGCGTTCATCTGCGGTTAAAAAACTCTGAATTTCAACTGCGATGCCAAATTGTTGTGCCATCTTTTTGATCGATCAGAGTAATGCCCCGATCCTTGAGTTCGTTGCGAATGCGATCGCCCTCAGCGAAATTTCTAGCTATCCGGGCATCCTTCCGCTGCTGAATCATCGCCTCAATTTCCGCATCACTCAAACCGCCAACCACCGCATCGCTGTCAGCTTCCGGCTGCACTTCCAACCCCAAAACCCCCGCCAAACTCACCAAAGTCAGCCAATGAAGCTGCAACAATTCCGGCGAAGTTTCAGTTTTGCCTTGATGCACCAAAACATTGCTTTCCTTACCCAATTCCTTCGCCAATTCAAACAAAACAGCCAAAGCAGCCGGAGTATTGAAATCATTATCCATAGCTGCTTGGAATTGCTGCACAGCTTTGGTATCTTGTCCAGTTTTCTCAACATCCCAATTTAGTTTATCGGCATATCGGAGTCCAAAAAGCAAGCCTTCGTTGATAGTATTCCAGCCATTTCTAGCAGAGGCGATCGCATCTTCAGTAAAATCTATCTGACTGCGATACTGCGCCATAAACACAAACAGCCTCACCGCCATCGGTTCCACCGCTTTTGACTTATTACTTTGATTCTTACTCCCCCCCTTAGCAAGGGCAGATTCATTTTCACTCTTACTCCCCCCCTTAGCAAGGGGGGGCTGGGGGGGGTCAGATTCACTCTTACTCCCCCCCTTAGCAAGGGGGGGCTGGGGGGGGTCAGATTCAAGTTCTCCCGACCAATTCCCCTCCAACAAATCGCGAATTGTAATAAAATTGTGCAAAGACTTCGACATCTTTCTGCCATTAACAGTCACAAAAGCATTGTGCATCCAATAATTAGCCAAAGACTTGCCAGTCGCAGCTTCAGATTGAGCAATTTCGTTTTCGTGATGCGGAAAAGTTAAATCGGAACCGCCGCAGTGAATATCAATAGTTTCGCCCAAGCAATCGCGCACCATCGCCGAACATTCAATGTGCCATCCGGGGCGACCTTTTCCCCAAGATGATTCCCAAAAAGGTTCACCGGGTTTAGCACTTTTCCACAGGGCGAAATCTGAGGAATCTTGCTTTTTTTGAGCTTCTATTTCGGCAGTTTCCAATCTACCGCTAGCCCCGGCTGCCATTTCTTCCAACTTGCGGCCGGAAAGTTTTCCGTAGTTGTCAAACTTGCGAACACTGTAGTAAACGTCGCCACTGTTCGCATAGGCAAAGCCTTTGTTTTCTAACTCGTGAATCAGCCGTTTGATGCCGTCTATTGAGTGGGTGGCGCGGGGATATTCATCGGCCCTGAGAATATTTAGTTTGTCCATGTCGGCAAAATATTCGTCGATGAAGCGTTCGGCTACGGCTTCCATTGTGGAATTTGTCTCGCGGGCGCGATCGAGAATCTTGTCATCAATATCGGTAAAATTCTGTACGTAGCGCACCGAGTATCCCCGCCACATCAGATATCGGCGCACCATATCCCAGACGATGTAAGCGCGGGCGTGGCCGACGTGGCAGTAATCGTATACCGTAACGCCGCAGCAATACATCCGCACCTTTGAGGGTTCGATGGGATCGAAAGGTGATTCGCGGCGGGTCAAGCTGTTGTAAAGCGTTAGGGACATGGGATTTGAGATTTGGGATTGATGTATTGCTCTAATTTATTATAGTACCGCGTTTGATTCCGCTATTTTTTTTGCTATCAAAATTTGATTGACGAACTCCGTCGGCATGGTGTAGCATTGAATTGAATGCTAATTTAATGTTATTATTATGATCAACCTTTCAAGAGACATACATTCTCTCACCGATTTCAAACGTAATACGACTGAGTTTGTGCAGCGACTGAAGCAAACAAAAAATCCTTTAGTTTTAACTGTCAACGGGAAAGCAGAGTTAGTTGTTCAGGATGCTGAATCTTATCAGAAGCTTTTAGATGCAGTTGAGTTATTGGAGAGTTTAAAGGGAATTAAACTGGGTTTGGCACAAATGGATCGAGGGGAAGGGAAAAAAGCGGAGGATTTTTTTAATCAACTGTTTGATAAGTTAGACAGTTCCCCATGAATCAGATGAGGAAGGTAATAGCTGATGAAAGAAAATATTTGGATTAACTTTTTAGGAAAAAATAAATTAATGCGATCGCCTGATGAAGTGACAGCTTTTGAAAATGCTTTAGCCTCAGTTGCCGATCGTCCTCACAATGAAGATTTGCCAGATTTACATCTGATTTTAGACGATCGCTGCGAACAGCCAGAAGTCATGTTCGGTTTGATTCATTTTTTAGAATCTTTTGATGTGTCAGCACAGATTCAAGCATTTGTTACAGTTATACCGCAATTAATGCTCGTTGCTTCGGAATGGACGAGAATTCTCCACAACCGCATTTTGAATGATGATGATGCTTGTCGTTTGTATCGAGATATTTTGCATTCATTGAACTCCGAAGAACCTAGTTTTGTTCGTCAATTGCTGGAAGAAAGCGCTAGTTACAATTTAAGCAAGCGGGAACCAAAATTAGAGTTGGCTAGGTAAGAATGTTTAGGCAACAGCAAAATCTGTCAAAGGGCGATCGATCGTCTGGATGGTGAAAAGCCAGCACTATATCGCTTTGATGAACTTCTTCTTTTAACAGTTCGTTGGCGATTCCTTGTCTTTACAAAAGTATTGGAAAACCTGATTTTTAGGACAATAATTAATTATGGTCAGTCGGTGGCGATCGCCATTTTTTGAGTATCGTGTGAGATATGAGTTAGAATTGGGGTTGAAAAGCTCCACATTGCGATCGCCCCTAATCGCAGTCAACTGTGGGTTCCATCTACAATCCATAATCTAAAATCCGATGACTTCACTCCCACCCAACCGCGCCAAAACACTCAAGGAAGCTTACCGCGCTTGCGATGTCAAGCCTCTAGCGGGTGATGATATTGCCCGATATTATGTAGATTTGTCCGCAGTACGCAACACAGTGGCGATCGAAAATGTTAGCACGGATTTGGATCTTCAAGAACCGGGAGAATTTAACACAATTTTGTTTACGGGACATCGGGGATGCGGCAAAAGTACAGAATTAAAACGCATTCAGTCGCGGTGGGAAAATGAATATCGGGTGATTTATATAGAATTCGATCAGGAACTAGATGTTCTTGATGCTGAATATACCGATTTATATTTGCTAGTTATCAAAAAAGTAGCTGATGAGTTAACTGAATTAGGATTGAAGTTTGATCCAAAACTATTACATAGTTTTGAATTGTGGTTTAAAGAAGTCACTAAAGAAACAGAAGAAACTGTTCAATCTTCTGTTAGCATTGAAACTGAAGCAAGTGCAGGGGCAGAAATTCCCTTTATTTCTAAGCTGATGGCAAAATTGATCGGTCAAATCCGAGGTTCTAGTCAACACAAACAAGTTATTCGCGAAACTCTTCAGCGCAATCTATCCCGCTTGCAAACAGATATGAATCTGTTGTTAAAAGATGCTTTTGACAAGCTGATACGCAAATATCCAGGCCGTTACCAAAAAGGATTTTTACTGATTGTTGATAACTTAGACCGCATTACTCCAAGAGTTGCCAATCATTTGTTTTTTGATTATGCTCCTCAACTGCAAGAACTAGACTGTACAATTATCTATACAGTGCCGATTTCGGTAATTTATTCATATAAAAATGTCAGCAATTTATTTGATAGCAATCCCAACATCGTGCCAATGGTGAATATTTATGAATTTAACCGCAGTGAGTGCGATTTAAATTGCAATCAGCAAAGATTAGATGGAGTTGCCAGTTTGATCGAGAAACGAGTTGATGTTAGTGCGGTATTTGATGATCGAAAACAGTTGCTAGATTTGGCAAAAGCCAGTGGCGGTCATGTGCGACAATTGATGCAGATAACTCGATCGGCTTGTCGCACGGCCATTACTCGCAAACACAATAAAGTTTTGGCTGAAGATGTAACTTACGCTTTAAATCAACAGCAATTTGATTTTGAAAGGTCTACTCCTACACCAGAATATTATACAATACTAGCGCGAGTTTGCATCGACAAAGATATTGCTAAAGAAGAAATCGGACAAAATTTATTATTCAATCTTTCCGTCTTGGAATACAACGGCAATAGTCGGTGGAATTATGTCAACCCACTCGTAAAACAAAGTTATGCTTTCCAACAAGCCCTTAGATCAATTCAAGGAAATCCCTGAAATACACCAGCAAAGGATAATTGAATTCAATCAAGAATCTTTTGACCAATTGCTGACGTTTGTCGATATTGTTCCCGATGATGCCTTTGATTTGGGATTTATTGACTGTAATTTTGCGAAGGATACAGATGCGATTATTCAGGCTTTAATTAATCATCCCGATTGTCAAGAGATGCAGTTTGAGATTTGGGATTTTCCCGATCCTGATATGCGCTTTTTGATGGATGAAATTCTGAAGGTTTTGCCAGCAGTCAAGGTTCAACCAGACAAAAAGTTGATTTTCATTGTGCGGGGAGTGGAAAATGCGATCGGGATGACGGGGGAATATCCGCCAATGTTGGTAGATTTTAATTGGGTGCGAGATGCTTATCCGGTTATGGTACGGCATCCAATGATTTTTTGTTTGCCAGATTATGCGATTACGCGAGTTGCTAATTATGCGCCGGATTTCTGGGCCTGGAATTCGGGAACTTTTGTGTTTAAAACTCCGGCAAATACTAGGGATGATGCGATTTCTCAAACTCTGGATGCTAGCAAAGAAATTAGCAATTGTGAGGTTCCAGAAAAGCAGGAACGGATAGATTTATTAAAACGGTTATTGATTGAATACACTCCCTCGAATGGGCGCGAGGAAACTCAAGGTGATTTAAAAACTCGCATTAGGGTTTTGAATGATTTGGGAATTGCTTATCGCAGTCGGAGTGACTACTCAACAGCAAAATACTATCTGAAACAAGCATTAGATTTGGTTAAAGATGATGAAGATTTAGCCGAACTCAAGGCAAATTCTTTGCATGAATTAGCAATTGTTGAACGCAATCTAGGAGAAATCGAAAAAGCGATTACTTTAGAAAAGCAAGCTATGGAAATCTTTGAACGCATCGGCGATATTAAGATGAAAGCTGCTACTTTGCACAATCTAGCCATAATCTATGCGAATCAAGGGGAAGTAGAACAGGCGATCGCATTTTATCAACAATCTCTCGAACTTAAGGAAAAAATTGGCGATGTTCAAGGGAAAGCTGCTACTTTGCACTGTCTAGCAATAATCTATGCCAATCAAGGGGATGTAGAAAAGGCGATCGCATTTTATCAACAATCTCTCGAACTTAAGGAAAAAATTGGCGATGTTCAAGGGAAAGCTGCTACTTTACACCAACTAGCAGGAATCTATGCGAATAAAGGAGAAGTAGAACAGGCGATCGCATTTTATCAACAATCTCTCGAACTTAAGGAAAAAATTGGCGATGTTCAAGGGAAAACTGCTACTTTCGCAATGCTTGGACAGTTGTTAGCAGCGCAGGGAGATTTTGACCAAGCTTTGAATTATTTACAGCAATCTTTGAAGATTTTACAGCATTTGCGATCGCCCGATGCGGAGATAGTGAAGGAAATTATTGCTGAGGTTGAGCAGATGGATGGAGATCGTAAGTTTGCGCGCGGGATTTAGAAACCGGGTTTCTCACGAATATCTCGTGAGGATGCGTAAAATCTCGTAGAAACCCGGTTTCTGGCCGCCCTCACCCACCAAACCCTCCAAACCCATCACCAGCCCCGTCCCAGAATATGTCATCAAACCCTGATATTTGTCCGAACATCGATCCCCTGACGCTCTAAAATATCAATATTCCCTGACATATTGATCCCCGAATCCCCGAAAATGCGTATAAGTACCCATGATTAAGGCAAAAGACCCCTTGACCAGACCGGGAGTTGTCTGCAACATTAAGTCATGACAAAGCGATCCCAAAGAAATGCTTTGATTGAGCAACTTTGGGAGTCAGATAGCGCGTGTGCTGCCCGCACAGCGTTGCTAGCAGCACCGATCGCACTCGCAAAATCGATCTTGTCAATCAAGAATCGATAGATAAAGCTTTATTTAGATCGGACGGTGCGCGCAGAAGCCAATAAGTCAAAAACCCCGATCGCAATTGGGGACAAGACAAGGTAAAAACCAGCAAGGCTTCAAAGGTTGGAGAGATTCAGAAGCTCGATCGTAATTGTATTTAAAAGAGTTTCTAACTCAAAAAATCAACACATTAGTGTTGAATCGAAAAATCTAACCCGCCATCCAAATTAGTGGAGAACAAACTCATGGCAAAAGAACGCCCACCATTAGAAGAGATGACTTTGCGACAACTCCGCAGAGTTGCTAGCGAATGTGGAGTCTCTCGCTACAGCCGGATGCGGAAATCGCAACTTCTGGCATCAATTCAAGAAATTCAGCGCAACAAGTTTTCATACAGTCCATCTCGCAAACTAGAGGCACAAGAAGCAGTGGAAGCAGCAAAGTTTGAACTAGGTCAAGAAGATAGAACAGGCGGTTCTTTGGCGTCTGTAGATGAAGGTTTAGCAGATTTGCCCAACGGTTACGGCGAAAGCCGGGTTGTTTTGATGCCCCGCGATCCAGAATGGGCTTACACCTACTGGGATATCCCGAACGATCGCAAACAAGAAATGCGCCGCCAAGGCGGACAGCAACTCGCCCTGCGGATCTACGACGTTACAGATGTTAACCTCGACATCCAAAGCCCCCACAGCATTCAAGAATATCCCTGCGACGAACTGGCGCGGGAATGGTACGTGCCAATCCCCGTAAGCGATCGCGATTATGCGATCGACATTGGCTACCGCTGTGCAGACGGCCGTTGGTTGGTGTTGGCGCGATCGGCAGAAGTCCGAGTCCCGCCCATCTATCCCAGCGACTGGATTGAAGACCAATTCATCACCCTCGACTGGGAAGAAGACTTGCGCGGCCAAACCTTCGCCGAACTGGTTCCCCCGGCCAAGAAAATCGCACAAGCAACCAACGGCATCGCTTACAGCACCGGCAACGCCATCTACGAACAAATCTTCGGCATGGCAGAATCGGCAGAATCGATGCGCGTAGCAGGTTCGATGTTCGGTTCCATGCAGCACGTTGCAGGTTCGATCCAGCAATCCGCAATCCACGAACAAGCTTTGAGTTCCTACGTATTCCCCTCCGGTGTTGGAATGTGGGCTGGGGCAGGAATGTCTGCCCTCACTGCGTCAGGTGTGGGTATGTCCGGCCTCACTGCGTCAGGTGTGGGTATGTCCGGCCTCACTGCGTCAGGTGTGGGTATGTCCGGCCTCACTGCGTCAGGTGTGGGTATGTCTGGCCTCACCATGTCCGGTTTCGGTATGTCCTCCGGTGTCGGTATGTCGGGAGTTGGCTTTGCCGCCCCGATGCGCCCCCGCCAGTTCTGGTTAGTTGCTGATGCCGAACTGATCGTCTACGGCGCCACCGAACCCGATGCTACCGTCTACGTAGGCGGACAGCCAATCAAACTGAATGCTGACGGCACTTTCCGCTTCCAGATGTCTTTCCAAGACGGCTTGATCGACTATCCGATTTTTGCAGTAGCAGCAGACGGCGAACAAAACCGCGCTGTCCACATGAAATTCGAGCGCGAAACCCCTGAACGTCGCACCAACACTAAGGAAGATTCTGTTGTGGAATGGTTGGGCTAATCGTAAATGTCGATCGCGATCCCGGTAGGTGTTTGGGTTTGTGCCAATTTTTTAACCATCACAAGGCCTACCCGGAGCAAATGGCGATTTGTTAGGGTTAGTTTCAGACAACAACCCATAACACCCCCTATACACCGTTCTCCTATTTTGAGGAGCGGTGTTTTTTGTATTTAGAAGGAAGAGTTGACAGTTGACAGTTGACAGTTGACAGTTGACAGTTGACAGTTGACAGAGGGAATAAGGAATAAGAATTATTTCTTGGTAGGGTGCGTGAGGGCGAGAAATCTTTACATCCACACTTCGAGACTATGACTCACGCACCGCCCCAACGATTGAATCATATCAATGCTAGCGTCAACGATATTAGACACTCATCTCAACATCTGCCTGTAGATAGATGTTGACTTAACTTGCGATCGAACTCGTGACCTCAAAATTTGTAATTTTCACTCAACAATTATTAAGTAAGCTAAAGTTTACTTAAATTTTCATTGCACAAACTCGGTAAATCCCGCGAAACGAAAGAAAGCGAGTTATGAGATCAGTAAGGCGATCGCACAGTCATATCTCAAAAGCCAATGCCCAAAATAAATTCCCCGCCCCAGCGAAGGCAAAAGCGCCCCCGTCTTGTAGCCTTATTCGCTGTCACATTAGCAGCCGTCTTGCTGTTATTTATTCTGCCCGCACTGACTCAGCAGCCAGTTGTGCTCACCATGTTAATGCAAGGCCAAGACATTGCCAACTGGAAACCGTTTGTCAAAGAATTTGAACAGAAAAACCGCGATATTCGCATCAACCTCGTCGAAGGCCCCTTTGACACAAATCTCGTAGAAAATCTTTACACATCTGCCTTTCTTTTAGGCGAATCGCCCTACGACATCATCAACATGGATATCGTTTGGGTTCCCAAATTTGCCGCCGCAGGTTGGGTAAGGGATTTAACCGACAGAATTCCCCCCGAACAACTTGCAAAATTCATCCCCGGTAACGTTGAAGGCGGAAGGTATCGGGGCAAACTTTACCGAATTCCCCACGCTTCGGATGCCGGAATGCTTTATTACCGCAAAGACATTTTAAAACAAGCCGGAATTCCAGCACCGAAAAATTTTGAAGAGATGGTAAAAATCTCTCAAAACTTACAGCAACAAGGAAAAGCAACTTGGGGTTATCTGTGGCAAGGTAAACAATATGAGGGAGTATCTGCGATGTTTGTCGAAGTGCTCTCGGGTTTCGGCGGCTTCTGGGCTAATCCTCAAACTTTTGAAGTTGGGTTAGATAAACCCGAGGCCATTAAAGCAGTGGAATTTCTCAAAAATACGATCGCCTCCGGCATCTCTCCAGCGGGTGTTACTACCTACGGCGAAGAAGAAACCAGGCTGTTGTTTCAAAACGGCAAAGCGCTGTTTTTGCGAAACTGGCCCTATGTTTGGAAGCTAGCAAATGCCGAGGGATCTAAAGTGAGAGGCAAAATTGCGATCGAGCCAATGCTCAGCAGTATCGGTAAAACAGGCGGTTCTTGCTTGGGCGGCTGGGGCTGGGGAATATCCAAAACATCAAAACATCCAGAACAAGCCTGGAAAGCAATTAAATACCTCACCAGCGAGGCAACCCAGCGCAAATTCATTTTAGAAACAGGTTTAATTCCCAGTTACAAATCCCTATTTACCGACAAAGAAATAGTCGCCAAATATCCCCACTACCCGCAACTTTTAAAAGTAGTGGAACGCCCAGCCTTGCGCCCGCCCATTGCACAATACGCTCAAGCTTCTGATATTTTGCAGCGCTATTTGAGTTCAGCTTTTACTGGGAGAATGACTGCGGAACAAGCAATGAAAGCGGCGGCTAGCGAAACTCGCAATTTATTAGGAAGTTTGAAACAACCAAAAGCTTCTTGAACAGTTGACAGTTGACAGTTGACAGTTGACAGTTGACAGTCCTAAAGCCGTAAATGAGGGATAAATTAGGGCTAAAAAATATGCAATCAGACAAGATGCGACAGCGCGAACAAAGAACCGGATGGATATTAGTAGCACCAGCATTGATAATTCTGCTGCTAGTATTTGCTTACCCAATCTTGCGCGCGTTTTGGCTGAGTTTATTCACCCAAAACCTCGGTACTGAATTGAAACTGGTTTTTTCCGGCTTTGCTAACTACAGTCGAATGTTAGGCGACGGGCGTTTCTGGCAAACTTTAAGCAACACCACAGTCTTTACTTTTGCCTCTGTTGTGCTGGAATTAATTCTCGGCATGGGCATTGCCTTAGTCTTAAATCAATCTTTCACGGGGCGCGGCATTGTGCGGACAATTTCCCTGCTGCCTTGGGCGCTACCTACTGCATTGATGGGTGTAGCTTGGGCGTGGATTTTTAACGATCAATACGGCGTAATTAACGACATTTTACTGCGCTTGGGATTGATTCAAAAGAGCATTAGCTGGTTGGGAGATCCGACTTTGGCAATGATGGCAGTGATTACAGCCGATGTTTGGAAAACTACGCCGTTTGTCAGTCTGCTTTTGTTAGCGGGATTGCAATCGATTTCCGGTGATTTGTATGAAGCCCACGCCATTGACGGCGCCAGTAGTTGGCAGAGTTTCCGTCAAATTACCTTGCCGCTGCTGATGCCCCAAATTGTGATTGCTTTGCTGTTTCGATTTGCCCAAGCTTTCGGCATTTTTGACTTGATTCAGGTGATGACGGGAGGGGGGCCGGCTGGGGCGACTGAGACGGTTTCTATCTACATTTACAGCACGGTGATGAGGTATTTAGACTTTGGGTACGGGGCGGCTTTGGTGGTGTGTACTTTTTTGCTGTTAGTGGCCGCAGTTGCGATCGCCAGTTACCTATTATCGAGAGCCCGCACCACTCAAGTTTAGATTTGGGATTGGGGATTTTAGGTTGGTGGTAGTTAATGAATCAGATACGTTGAGGGAGAAATTAAAATCAGACTATTCATTGCTTCAATCTTCTTCCTTCCAGGTAGAGGTAGCTGTCAACTGTCAACTGTCAACTGTCAACTGAATGAAACGTTCCTTTCATTGGTATAAACTATGTCGATCGCCCGCGAACAACCTACCACAAAACCCTTTAACATCCGGCAATTAATCTTGCCCCTATCAGCGATATTAATTGTCGCCTATTTCCTCGCACCCATCATCTGGCAGGTGCTGACATCATTCAAAGTAAACGGCGATATCTCAGCAATTCCCAACGTCTACATTCCCGCACGAATTACCTTCGATCATTACCTGTCCTTATTCCAGCGCCGTCCGTTTGCACTTTACATTTTAAATAGCGCTTTTGTTTCCATTACTTCCACACTGCTGTGTTTAGCAGTAGGTGCTCCCGCAGCTTACGCATTAGCCAGATTGCGGCTGTGGGGCGAGAGAATTATTCTGGCAAGTGTGACAATTGTGACGCTATTTCCGGCGGTGTTGTTATTTTTAGGACTGTTGGAAATAGTCAAAGCTTTGGATTTAGGAAATAATTATTTAGCCTTAATTATCCCTTACACCGCCATCAATCTGCCGCTGACAATTTTGGTAATGCGGAGTTTCTTTCAGCAACTGCCAAAAGATTTAGAAGATGCAGCTAAAGTTGACGGTTACAACACCTTTCAAATGCTGTGGCAAATCGTGCTACCGATGACATTTCCCGCCTTAGTCACAACCGGAATTTTGACATTTATTTCAGCTTGGAACGAGTTTATTTTCGCACTGACATTTATGACTCGCGAATCTCTAAAAACAATTCCCGTCGCCACGGCTCAACTCAGCGGTGCATCAGTCTTTGAGATTCCCTACGGCCCGATCGCAGCAGCCACAGTTTTAGGAACCTTACCCTTGGTTTTGCTAGTTTTGGTGTTCCAACGGCGCATCGTTCAGGGTTTAACAGCCGGGGCTGTCAAGGGATAGTAAGGAGAGTTTTGAGTGGTGAATTTGTCAATAAAACAGTCAAATAGTTAAGGATCGCGAATTAAATAATTTACACAAGTTTGTGGAATGGGCGTCCCGCCCGTCCAGAAAGAACGGGCGGGACGCCCATTCCACAAGAACAATAAAGATTGTAAGTTATTTAATTATCATTCCTAAGTTGATTCCTAGTGACGAATAACCAATAACCAATAACCAATAACCAATAACCAATAACCAATAACCAATAAAAAATCATGGCAAAACTGCAACTAAAAAACCTCAATAAAACCTACAGCCCCAAAGTTGTACCAGTAAAAGACATTAGCTTAGATGTCAGCGAGGGCGAATTTCTGACCTTGCTGGGGCCCTCCGGGTGTGGCAAATCTACCACGCTGCGGTTGATTGCAGGGTTGGAACAGCCGACTAGAGGCGAGATTAGAATTGGCGATCGCGATGTGACATATCTCAGACCGGGCGATCGGGATATTGCAATGGTTTTTCAAAGTTACGCGCTGTATCCGCACATGACAGTGTACGACAATATGGCATCCAGCCTCAAACTCCGCAAAATATCCGACAGCGAAATCGATCGCTTAGTGACAGAAGTTGCAGCATCCCTCGGATTGACCGAATTAGTCGATCGCAAACCGGGTAAACTATCAGGCGGACAGCGGCAGCGAGTAGCCCTCGGACGCGCCTTAGTGCGCCAACCAGCAGTATTTTTGCTCGACGAACCTTTAAGCAATCTCGACGCCTTATTGCGAGAAAAAGTTAGGGCCGAACTCAAACAATTGTTTTCATCCCAAAAAGCCCCTGTAGTGTACGTTACCCACGACCAAACCGAAGCAATGACACTTTCTACAAAAGTCGCAGTTCTCAACAGCGGCAGCATCCAGCAATTAGACCCGCCACACTTGATTTATAACCGTCCGGCAAATCAGTTTGTAGCGGGTTTTGTAGGCAGCCCGCAAATGAATTTGCTAGTGCTTAAATGCCAGGGAAATTTTGCGATGTTGGGCGATTCTGGAGTTCCGCTACCAAATCTGCCGACAGTCCCACCAGAGATTGTCTTGGGAATTCGCCCGGAACACCTCAGCTTTGCAGATGTAGAGGCCAGGAAGAAGCCAGATCCAGAGGCAATTAAAGGTGAGGTTTATTTAGTAGAAAACTTGGGAATGCAAAATTTAGTTAGCGTCCGAGTTAAAGGTTTGGAGTCAGTAACGGTGCGCGCTTTGCTCCCAAATGACCGTCAGTGGAGTTCCGAAATTGTCGAGCTGGTTTTTCCGTCTCAGTTGCTGCACTGGTTTGATGTCAAAACTGGCGATCGCTTGAAATGAAAATTTGGCCTGTATAACACGATCGATTGAAAATAGTCTAACCCTGTGCTGAAAAATACTATTTCTGCTTTTAACTAAGTTATGACTGTAGTAAGAGGTATAAGTATTTGGCTGCTGTTAAGGTGATATTTGTGCTTGAAAAAGCTAGTTGACTGGTATCATTTGCGATCGATCGCCATCACAAAAAAGGTTTGTAGTGCGGACTTAAGTCCGCAGTATAGAGGTTTTCAGAAAGATGAGGTATGACTGACAGCTTATATAATAATAAACAAAGAGGGCTGAAGCCCAACTACGTCCGCGAATCTTTTTAAGAAAGGCTATACAAACTAATCTGCACATTTTATGTTAAATTATATCGCGAACGGTAGCATCGGTATTGTGCGATCGCTCGGGCGGTGCCTCAGTACCAATAGTCTCATAGTCGGTAGTTAAAGAGCGATCGCACTGGCGCACCCTACTACTTGTTTATTTATAGAAAATAATGACATGAAGAACAAACATCTTAACAGTCTTTGCTTGGCAGGCCTGCTGTTGCTCGTGCCGATTTGTCCGGGGACAATTGCCCGCGCTCAAATTTCCGAAACTTCCGATACTAACGCCAGTCCAAAAACCTTCCTCAAAGATGAACTGTATTTTGGCTTAACTAAACCCGGAGGCGAGACAATTTCTGAGTCAGAATGGCAGGAGTTTGTCAAGGAAGTTATTACCCCTCGTTTTCGGGAAGGGCTAACTGTATTAGACGGTTCCGGGCAGTTTCTCAACCAGGGCGGAATATTGATTCGAGAAAACTCTAAAATAGTTATTTTGATTTATGAAACTAGCCAGGAAAAAAATCGAGCTATTCAGGAAATTATCGAAAATTACAAGCGCAGGTTTCAGCAGGAGTCAGTGCTGCGAACGACCAGCGAAGTTAAGGTTTCTTTCTGATTAGCTCATCCAATCAGCGTTTTTATGATATTATTCCTAGTAATCAAGGTCATACCCTCAGAGATAAGTAGGGTGCATTCAACAGTTGACAGTTGACAGTTGACAGTTGACAGTTGAATTTTGACTGCTGACTGCTGACAGTTTAGGAGCGACCTCTACCCTTAAGTCAGAGAATTGGAATAATGAATAGTCTGATTTTAATTTCTCCCTCAAAGGGAGAGGCTTTCAACCAATTTTTTCTCGTAAAAATTATAATTTGTGGGTATCGATCGCACATTGCAAAAAGTCGCCAGAAAAACCAGCCCGGGAGAAAACAAAAATATGACGAACGATGGCAACCCAAAAGCCCAAGCGCCGGATAACGACGATGTACAAAAAAATTTGGACGGTATTGGGAAAGCTTTGATTGTGAGCGTGGCTTGGTCTTACGCAGAGGCATTGGAGCGAACAAAACGAGATCGAAAAGAACAGAAAGCTACGCCGGAATCTCAACCAGAATCTCAACCAGAATCTCAACCAGAATCTTAGACATCCGCCGCTGCGAAAACAGCGCAATTGCTTTCATCTACAGAAAAGCGATCGATCGCGCACCGGCGAACCATCACAATCATCGCGATCGAACACATTGGAATCGACTTTTTCGGCAGATTCCCGAAATTGCAGCGGTTTTTATGCCATTTTACCTCAATATATTTTATTTTACCCAAAGAGATTTAAATTAAACAAAGTACGGTTTTATAGCTACAGTGTACAGAACAAACAACCAATTTTGAGATCGGTCTCATGTCTAATTCAAAAATGATTGGCAAAGCGATCGCAGGTGGCATTTGCTTCGGCATCCTCGCCAGCAGCTTCAACGGCGCGCAAGGCCCAGCATCCGCAGCAGCACCAACAATTGCCGAAGCAGCAGCCCCCGCCGCTAGCAATATCGACAAGCAACTTCTAGGTCAATGGCAAGGTACAATCCCCTCCGGTCAGTCTTTCACCTTCGTCTTTGCCCCAGAAGGCAAATTGTTCATGATGGGTAAATGCCCCGACGGAGCCCCCTGCGCCAAAGAAACGAGGTATAAAGTTAATCTCGCTGCAAAACCGATGCACCTGGATGTCAGCCTCAACAAGACCGAAACCGTTGAGACTGTTTTTGAGTTGACTCCCGAAGGTCAAATGCGCCTTCAGGTGGAAGGCACCAATCCCGGACTGCCAAGACCGAATTCCTTAAACGACCAGGCAACCGTGTTTAAAAAGGTCTCCGAGACCACTGCACTGCCTGCTGGCACTCAAGTCATCGGTTATTGAGGAAAATTCTTCCCCCGCATTCGGCAGTTAAGTAGTTCTGGGTTTTGAGTTTTGGGTGTTGTTATAGGCAGTTTTCAATTCTATGAAATATAGTAGGGACACCGCGCCGTGCACATTGGTGTCAACAACCAGGTCAAACCCAGTCACAGATGGCTGTTTGACCATTAAACTTAGATCCCCCCTTAGCTTGCCCCCTACTCCCCCTTAAGAAGGGGGGGACAAGAAGTTACTCAAAGTCCCCCTTCTTAAGGGGGATTTAGGGGGATCTAGACTTGGCATAAAACCCATATTTCTCAAGGGTTTCAGCCTTAAGTTGACACGCCTTGGGCGAAGCGTAGCGGAGGGAGTGCAGTGTCCCTACCGTAGCATCTGTATTTTTTTTACTAAGCGTGAAAATCACCATCAGTTAAAGAATTTAAAATTTAAAACTGAAAATTTAAGAGTTTCCCGCTGCCTTCTGTCTTTAACAGGCCCTGCTACAATCCACTTAATCTCCTTTTAACTTTTGCCATAGACTTCCATGAGTGAAACCGTCCTAGAAGTTCGCAACCTGCGGGTTGAATTTCAATCTGCGGACGCAGACAATGCGTCCGCAACAGTCAAAGCTGTTGACGGCATTTCCTTTGAGGTGAAGCGAGGGCAAACTCTGGGAATTGTCGGAGAGTCGGGTTCGGGAAAATCGGTAACATCCCTCGCTGTTATGGGTTTGCTGTCAAGTTCGTTAACGAAAATCCAGGGCGAAATATGGTTTTCTCCGACAGCAGATGGCGCTACCAAGCAGCCTGTGAATCTGCTGGAAATGCCCGATCGGGAAAAACAAACCTACCGGGGAAGCCAGATTGCGACGATTTTTCAAGAGCCGATGAGTTCGCTAAATCCCGTTTTTACGATCGGCTTTCAACTCACAGAAGCCATTTGTCTCCACCAAAAGATATCCCAGACAGCAGCGCGGCGCAAAGCTGCTTCGCTATTGCAAGAGGTGAAGCTGCTACCGGGGGACGAGGAACTGCGGCAGCGCTGTTTGGCTTTGCGGCAAGAAGCAGGTGCCCAGGACGATCGCGATTTCATGCCACAAGTCAACGGCCAAAAACAAGCTATGCTCGATCGCTATCCCCACGAACTCTCCGGCGGTCAAATCCAGCGCGTGATGATTGCGATGGCCATTTCTTGCAATCCCACTTTATTAATTGCTGACGAACCGACAACAGCCTTAGACGTAACCGTGCAAGCAACAATCTTAGCTTTGCTGCGCGAGTTGCGGGACTCTAGAGGCATGGCAATGATTTTTATTACCCACGATTTAGGCGTCATTGCTGAAATTGCCGATACGGTGGCGGTGATGTACCGAGGTAAAATTGTTGAATGCGGTGCGATCGAGCAAATTTTCAGCAATCCCCAACATCCTTACACAAAAGGTCTCTTAGCTTGCCGCCCAACTCTCGAACGCCAAATGCGCCGCTTACCGACAGTTTCCGATTTTATGGAAGTCACCACAAATGCTAGCGGCGAATTGGTAATTGTCGAGAAAAATGTCGATTTAGACGGCGACAGCAGCGGCGGACTTTCCACTTTTCCCACCGGAAAACCCCCTCGGCTGCCGAATATTTCCGAGCCTTTGCTAGCTGTTAATAACTTGCGAGTCGGTTTTCCGGTGCAAGGAATGTTTGGCGAAACTAAACGCTTGTTTATGGCGGTAAACGATATTTCTTTTGAGGTTTACCCGGGCGAAACTTTGGGTTTAGTCGGCGAATCTGGCTGCGGTAAATCAACTTTAGCGAGAGCATTGCTGCAATTAATTCCGATATCCAGCGGCAAAGTGTTTTTTGAAGGTCAAGAAATTACCCCTCCTACCAAAAGTAGTTCCCGAGGGCAGTGGATGGCTAATTATCGGCTCAAAAAAGAGTACGATCGCCAATTGCGCCGGCTGCGGCGCGATTTGCAAATTATCTTTCAAGACCCTTATAGTTCTCTCGATCCGCGCCTGAGTGTTGGGGAAGCGGTGATGGAACCGATGGTGATTCACAGCTTTGGCAAAAACCCGAAAGAAAAGCGCGATCGCGCCGCTTATTTGTTGGATAGAGTGGGTTTAAATCCCGATTTTATGCGGCGCTACCCCCACGAATTTTCCGGGGGACAGCGGCAGCGAATTTGTATTGCTAGAGCTTTGGCTTTGAATCCTAAGTTTATTATTTGCGATGAATCGGTTTCTGCATTGGATGTATCGGTGCAGGCGCAAGTTTTAAATTTGCTCAAGGAGTTGCAAACAGAGTTTGGACTGACTTATATTTTTATTTCTCACGATTTGAGCGTGGTCAAGTTTATGAGCGATCGCGCGATCGTCATGAACAAAGGTAAAATCGAGGAAATTGGCACAGCCGAGCGCATTTACCGCCAACCGCAGCAAGCTTACACGCGGCAACTGATAGCTGCTATTCCGGCGGGGAATTTGGAGCGCATTCGGCAACAGCAATTAGGTCGCCAATCTGCTTTGTCTGCTGCGAATGCGCCCCTATCGCCTGGGGATGAATCGCAACAAATGTGATATTATCTAGTCCTTAAAATTAACCCCGAGCCTTTGGCAGCATCGGACTAAATGCCTCATCCAACCAATTTGATTGTGGTGGTTTGATGGGATACAATTCTAACCAAATCCCAGAATTAAGCCTACACATGGATTGTACCAAGGTTTGTAGTGCGGACTTCAGTCCGCTTTATACTGCGGACTGAAGTCCGCACTACAAACCGTTTTTGTGATGGTAATCAACCGGACACGATATTAATACCAGATTGATAATTGTAGCAAGAGTTTTGTGAACTTGTATTAATACAGTTAAAAAAATCAAAATCCAAATTAAACACTTAACACTGGATTCTGCCTTCGGTATGGAGAATGTCCGGTTATAGCAATTTGCAACACTCGCGAAGTACAACGGATCCATTCCCAATTCCCAATTACCCGGGAACATAGGAGTTTAACTAACAACTCCTACCAACATCTTTTTATTTTTTTTTCATAAATCAACAGTCGATCTTCATTTTAACTTCACAATTAATAGGTAGTATGAAATTTGGTTGAATTTGACGGAGAGTGCGGGTTTTTCAACCAGCAGTCAGAGAGTTCCCCGCAGTATTTTAGTACATCAAACCGGGTCATAACTTACGCAAAAAGTGGTTTGACAAGATACTCTTACGCGGTAATGTGCTTCAGGCGCACTCTAGATAATTAAATTTTGCGTGCTGGACTAGCTAGATTAGGCCAAATGTCCAATGACCAACAGCAATATCTAGTCCATTATTAAAGATAAACCCTTTATGCCCTTACAAAAAATGATAAAAGCCGCACCGCAGCTAAAAAAATATTACTCGCTAATTCCGTAAATACACTTAATTTTATGGTTGTGTTGCATAAAATAAGGAAAAAATGCCAATGCTTGATTTCGCCAGCTAGAAAAAATTTACCCGAAAGAATTGGTTGAAAGCCCCAAGCCTGCTCGGGAGAAATTAAAATCAGACTATTCATTACTCCAATCCTCGGACTTAAGGGTAGAGGTAGCTCTCAAATAGTCAACTGTCAACTGTCAACTGTCAACTGTCAACTGTTGAAAGTATTTTAACATCTTTAGAGTTGTTTTTAAGTCTTAACTCATCAAAAATTAAACTTATTCAAAAAAATGAAAGATCTAGTTCATATAGAAGAATTACAAAACACTAAATTGTTTAAATTCCTGCAACTATTATTGATAAAATTAACGGCAGCAGTCACCAGCAGACAGAAGGCAGAATGCAGTATGCAGTATGAACAAACAATCAGCCTCGCGACGATCGCCTCAGGCAGTGTATTCTCAGTTGCGAGTGTGGTACTGCTTGTATTAAACGGGTTGCTGGTAACAGGCGGAGGCGATGGTTTGTGCAAGAGCCAACTCGCCCTGGGATGTTTGGCTGTAGCCAATATTGTCATGTTGGTGGTGTCCGCGCGATCGCACGCCTCTGCTGTCTGGGCCTACAACGATCGCCAAGAGAGCAAGTTCAACCAGGGCGATCGATTTTTTAGCCTGTCGCCAGATATGCTCTGCGTAGTTGCTTTTGACGGTTATATTAAGCACATCAACCCAGCAGCCGAAAAAATCCTCGGCTATTCCCCAGCCGAAATGGTGGGCAAACTCTTCATTGAATTCGTCCATCCAGGCGATCGCGAAACTACTCTAAAACAAGCTGAAAGGATTGCTGCGGGGAATAATATCGTTGGGTTTGAAAACCGCTGGCTGTGTCGCGAGGGGTCTTACAAGTGGATAGCCTGGACTGCTAGCCCTTTCTGCGAAGAAGAATTGATCTATGCTGTCGCCCGCGACGTTACCGATCGCAAACTCGCCCAAGAGTCGCTCCAGCACAGCAATTCAATCTTGCGTTCCGTGATTGAAAGCACGCCGGATGTCATTTTTGTCAAGGATATTCAAGGCCGCTACGCGATCGGAAATTCTGCCCTAGCTAATTTTTTTGAAAAACCTATTGAGGCAATTATAGGCAAAGACGATACAGAATTATTTCCCGCTGAAATAGCCAAAAGAATGATAGATTCAGACATCGAAATTCTAGCATCAAGAATACATTTCAATCAGGAAGAAAATCTCCATATAAATGGACAAATGCAAACATTTCTGACAGCAAAATGCCCTTGGTACGACTCGGAAGGAAATGCGATCGGCATCATTGGTATATCACGCGACATCAGCGATCGGAAAGCAATAGAAGCAGCACTACAAGAAAGTAACATCCTCTTTGAAAACGTCATCGAAAGTACAGGCGACAGCATTTTTGTCAAAGATATTCAGGGCCGCTACCTATTGGTCAATTCTACGGTTGCGGGCATGATTGGCAAGCCAAAATCAGAAATTTTTGGCAAAAATGATGCCGAATTATTTCCGCTGGAGATTGCGAATATGCTGGCGGAAAATGACCGCCGGATCTGGCAATCTGGGATTGAGGAAAGCATCGAAGAATTAGTAAAAGATAGTGAGGGCAACATCCTGACATTTCTTTCTACCAAAAGCCCTTTGCGCGATCGCTCTGGAAACATCACGGGCGTGGTGGGAGTTGCTCGCGATATTAGCGATCGCAAACAGGTAGAAGCCGCCCTGCGGCGCAGCGAAGAGCGGTTGCAGCTAGCTCTTTGGGGTTCCGACAGCGGAATGTGGGATTGGAATATAGTTACTGACGAAATGTATTGCAACCACGAGTACAGTGCTTTGTTGGGCTACGAACCAGACGAACTACAAGCAAATGCGATCGGTTTGTCACAGCTAGTTTATCCCGACGATTTACTGGTATTGAACCAGAAATTAAATGCCTATTTGGAAAATCCAGAAAATGGCTATGCTGTTGAGCATAGAATGTTAGCTAAATCCGGCGAATTTAAATGGATTTTGGCGCGGGGGAAAGTCGTAGAAAGAGATGAAAATAATGCTCCGGTGAGAATGATTGGCACTATTTCTGATATTGGCGATCGCAAACAAGCCGAAAAAGCTCTCCAAGAAAGCGAGCAAAAATATCGGTGTTTAACTGAAGCCACCTCCCAAATTATTTGGGATACTACCGCCGCAGGCGAAGTTGTCGCCGAACAAACAGGATGGAGTGCATTTACGGGAGCGACTTACGACGAAATTAAAGGATGGGGGTGGCTCAATAACATCCATCCCGACGACAGAGAATATACTGCCAGGATGTGGTCTGAGGCACTTGCCGATCGCACCTTATTCGCAATAGAACACCGCTTGCTGCGGCACGACGGCGAGTACAGGTATATGACCGTGCGCGGTATACCCGTATTGAATGCAGATGGCAGCGTTCGCGAGTGGGTTGGCATCCACTCCGACATTACCCCAGCCCGCCGCGCCGAGGCAGAAATGTGGCAGCAAAAAGAATTTCTGAGCAGCATCTACGACAGTGTGAACTACAGTATTTTCGTACTAGATGTCGGCGCAGACGAAGAATTTCGCTACGCCGGCTGGAATCGAGCAGCAGAGTTACTCAGTAACATCAGCAAGGAGGAAGGATGCGGCAAAACTCCAGAAGAACTTTTCCCAGCATCTACGGCAGCGTTTTTCCGGCAGAAATTAAGAGAATGCCTGCTAAAAAATAGCTCTCTTTCTTACGAAGAATCTGTTAGTCTTGAGACTCAAGAAGTCTGCTTTATCACAACTCTGACTCCGCTGCGAGACGAATTTGGGAAAATTTGTCGCATTGTGGGAAGTGCTACCGACATTACAAAACGCAAACAAGCCGAAGCACAATTGCGCGAACAAGAAGAATTTTTAAACAGCATCTATAACGGATCGAATCAAGTTATTTTCGTGGTAGATGTCGCCGCCGGAGAGTTCCGCTATGCAGGCTGGAATGCAGCTACAGAAGCATCTACAGGCATTTTGAGTGCTGATGTCAAAGGCAAAACTCCCGAAGAAGTGTTTCCCCCAGCAGTAGCAGCAAATTTTCGGCAAAGATACCTCGATTGTTTGGCCGCAGACAGCTCGATTTCTTACGAAAATAGCGCCGAATTGGCAGGTGTAGAAAATTGGTTTATCGTAACTCTGACGCCCCTGCACGATACCTCTGGCAGCATCTACCGAATTATTGGTAATTCCACCGACATTACGGCTCGAAAACTTGCAGAAGCAGCGCTGCAAGCTAGTCAGCACTTTGTTGAGCGCATTGCCAATACCAGTCCGAATATTCTCTATGTTTACGACGAAATCGAGCAGCGAAATGTGTATGCCAACCGCGAAATCACCGACCTCCTGGGCTATACAGTGGCAGAAGTTCAAGAAATGGGCAGCAATCTGTTGCCGACAATTATCCACCCTGAAGATTTAGCTAAATTTCCCAGATATATCCAGCAAATAGAAAATGCTCCCGACGGCGAGGTGGTTGAGTACGAATATCGGGTACTCGACAGACAAAATAGTTGGCGCTGGTTAGTCAGTCGCGATATTGTATTTAGCAGAACAGAGTCGGGCAAAATCCAGCAGCGTCTCGGTGTTGCTGCCGACGTTACAGATCGCAAATTCGCAGAACAAGCTTTAGCAGAACAATTGAAACTTTCTTCATTCACAGCAGATGTGGGAATTGCTCTGACTGAAAACCGCACTTTACCTGCAACTTTGCAAAAATGTACCGATGCAGTTGTGCGCCATCTGGATGCTGCGTTTGCTCGGATTTGGACGCTCAATGAAGAGGGAAATGTCTTGGAATTGCAAGCAAGTGCGGGGATTTATACTCACATTGACGGCGCTCACAGCCGCATTGCGGTCGGCGAGTTCAAGATTGGTTTAATCGCCCGGGATCGACAACCTCACCTCACTAATTCTGTGCAAGAAGATGCCCGAGTCAGCGACAAAGAATGGGCGAAACGAGAAGGAATGGTGGCTTTTGCTGGATATCCGTTGATTGTTGACAATCAGTTGGTGGGAGTAATCGCCATGTTTGCTCGCCAGGAGTTGACGGAATCTACACTGATTTCTTTTGCGTCAATTGCCGATTCGATCGCCCTGGGAATCAAGCGCAAACAAACAGAACTTGCTCTCGCCGCCCAAAAGCAAACTTTGAGGGGAATTATTGACAATGCTCCCATCTGGGTGTGGATGGCAAATGCTAGCGGGCGGATGTTATTAGCCAACAAAACTTTCTGCGAAGATGTAGCTATTCCCGAAGAGAAGTTCTTAGCAGCCTCTCACTATTCCGAAGTTTTTGGATTAGAAGCATCTGCTAACTGCATGGTATCAGATGCACAAGCCTGGAGCCAAGATCCTCCCTGTTATTCTGAAGAATTGCTCCAGTTGGTTGACGGTGAATACCACCAGTTGGAGATAATTAAAACTCAGGTCAAAGATGATTGCGGTAATGCGATCGGCTTAATCGGTTTGGGTTTGGACGTAACGAAACAAAAAGAAGCTCAAAGACAGTTGCAAGAGTCGGAAGCGAGATTCCGCAAATTAGCAGAGCAGGAAGCGCTGCTTAACCAACTAGCTAGCAATATCCGCAAATCTCTGGATTTAGACACTATTTTGGCCACAACTGTGCAGCAAATACGTGAATTGCTGCTGCTCGAACGGTGCATATTTATCTGGTATATAACCAACGAAACATCAGCATTTTGGAATGTAGAATACGAGGCAAAAAATGATGAACTACCTTCCTTGCTGGGTGTATTTCCGGCTAACTTGACTGGTTCTAAAGCCGAGCGAATTGCCAATATTGAAATAATTCGGGTGGATGATTTTAAAAATGTTACCGATCCAGTAGAGCGGAATTTTTTCATGTGTATAGGATTACAGTCTATGCTGGACATTCCCATTCAGACATCTTCAGGTAAAATAGGGGTAATTTGCTGTAGCGCTTCTAGCAGCATCCGGTGTTGGAGCGATGAGGAAGTGGAACTGTTAGTGGCTGTGGGCAATCAATTGGCGATCGCCATTAATCAAGCCGAACTTTACGAAACATCTCGCCTCGTCGCCGCCGAAGCTTCATCAGCAGCCATGAAGCAAAAATTGCTCAACCAGTTAGGCAGTCAAATCCGCGCTTCTCTCGATTTAGATACTATATTGGCAACAACTGTACACCAAATTCGCGACTTGCTACAACTCGATCGCTGCTTGTTTATTTGGTATGTATCCGATGTCGAGATACCCGCTTGGGATGTCGTCCACGAAGCTAAAAATGATGACTTGTTCTCGCTTGTGGGTTATTATCCTGCTGACGTAACGGGGAGTCTGGCCCAAAAAATAGCCCAATCGGAAATCTACCAAATAGATGATGTTGCAAATTTGAGCGATCCCATAGAAAGAGAGTTCTTTTTGCAGTTGGGTTACAAGTCTGTCTTGGATTTGCCGGTCAAAAGTGCAGGGGGTTTAATTGGTGTTGTGGGCTGCGTGGCTTGTCGCGAGATGCGGAGGTGGACACAAGACGAAGTGGATTTGCTATCGGCAATTGGCGATCAATTGTCGATCGCCATCAGCCAATCCGAACTCTACACCCAAAGCGTCGATTCAGCCCGAATGGCGCGAGAACAAACTGCCCAACTAGAAGCAACTCTGTGCGAACTTAAGCTTGCTCAAACCCAGCTCGTGCAAGCAGAAAAAATGTCGAGTCTCGGTCAGATGGTAGCAGGAATTGCCCACGAAATCAATAACCCAGTCAGCTTTATTTTCGGCAATCTTACCTACACAGAAGAATACACCACAAACCTGATGAAACTGCTGCAAATGTATCGAGATGAATACCCGGAACCGACCGCAGCTATTCAGGAGGAAGTAGAGGCATTAGAGCTAGATTTCTTGTTAGACGACTTGCCAAAAATGCTGTCTTCGATGCAGGTGGGAGCAACTCGCATCCGAGATATCGTGCGGAGTTTGCGAAATTTCTCTCGCCTTGATGAATCTGAAATGAAAAAAGTTAACATTCACGAAGGCATCGACAGCACGTTGATGATTTTAGAACACCGTCTGAAAGTTCAGCCCGTTAGCGCAGCGGGTACGGAGTACCATCGCCCAGCAATTCAAGTCGTTAAAGAATACGGACAATTGCCGCTGGTAGAGTGTTACGCCGGACAATTGAATCAGGTGTTTATGAATATTATAGCGAATGCAATTGACGCTTTACAAGAACCGCTTCCAAATTCAGCAATTATCCGCATTTCTACAGAGGTAGAAGGTAATTTTGCTGCGATTAGAATTGCTGATAACGGTGCAGGTATCACCGATCAAGTCAAGCAGCGGATATTTGATCCGTTCTATACTACAAAACCGATCGGTTCGGGGACGGGAATGGGTTTGGCGATTTCTCATTCTATTATTGTCGAAAAACACAAAGGTGAAATCAAGTGTTTCTCTGTGGTGGGGAAAGGCACTGAATTTACGATCAAGATTCCGATTCAAAGAAGAGAAAATTAAATAGGTTCTATAGGGTTAACTCTTAGGTACGTAGTTGCGCTTCAGCGCTCTTTCGGGTGCATCTGGCGCAAGGCGAATATATCCGTATGGGCTATAGCATGACCTCGGTGAATATGAGATGATAACTAATAACTTATATGCGGTCATGCTTCGCCCTCTTCCTTGCGCCAGATGCACCCGCTCTTTCATATGTATAAAAGCGCTGAAGCGCAACAACGTACCTTTATACAGTTGCGTAAATTCAGTTAATATGATATGAACAATCTAAAATCTGAAATCTGAAATCTGAAATGACATTACCTCCAGGCAATTTGGGTTTACCGCTAATTGGCGATACCCTCAACTTTTTACAAGATGCTCAATTCGCCAAAAAACGCCACCAACAGTACGGGCCAATTTTCAAAACCAGCATCTTCGGACAGCCTACCGTGTTTGTGTCCGGCTCAGAGGCGAATTTGTTTGTTTTAAGCCATGAAAATCAATATTTTGTTATGAGTTGGCCTCCGAGCATGAAAGCGCTTTTAGGGCCGCTTTCCTTGGCGCTGCAAACGGGTTCGGAACATCAAAATCGGCGCAAGCTGCTGTACCAAGCGTTTCAACCGCGAGCTCTGGCGGGCTACATCGGCGGGATGGAAGATATCACTGGGCGCTACTTGGAAAGATGGACGCAGATGAGCGAGTTTGCGTGGTATCCCGAACTGAGAAATTATACTTTTGATGTTGCTAGTAAGTTGTTAGTTGGGATTGATGCTGGTTCGGAGACGGCGCTGGGACATTATTTTGAAACTTGGTGCGAGGGTTTATTTTCGATTGCTTTAGATGTGCCGTGGACTAAGTTTGGAAAGGCGAAAAAGTGCCGAAAGTTACTGTTATCAGAACTTGAAAAGATTATTCGCGATCGCCAACAAGATATGGGAGAAGGGAATGATGCTTTGAGTTTGCTGATTTCGGCTCGCGACGATGACGGAAACAATTTGAGTTTGGAGGAGTTGAAAGATCAAGTGCTGCTGCTGTTGTTTGCGGGACACGAGACTTTGACTTCGGCGATCGCCTCTTTTTGCCTTCTCCTAGCTCAAAACCCCGATGTGATGGCAAAAGTTCGCGCGGAACAACAGCAGTTTTCGGCAACTGAACCGCTAGACTTGGAACAGCTCAAACAAATGACTTATTTGGAGCAGGTGATGCGAGAAGTGCTGCGGTTGGTTCCGCCGGTGGGAGGCGGTTTTCGGCGGGTAATTCAGGCTTGCGAGTTCGGCGGCTACGAAATTCCCCAGGGTTGGAGCGTGCTTTACGAAATCAATCAGACGCATCAGGATAGCTCAGTTTATCCCGAACCCGATCGCTTTGACCCCGATCGATTTAGTTTGGAGCGATCGACAAATGCTAAACCTTTCAGTTACGTGCCCTTCGGCGGCGGTTTGCGGGAATGTTTGGGGAAAGAATTCGCGCGGTTAGAGATGAAACTGTTTGCGGCGAGGATGGTTCGAGAGTGCGAATGGGATTTGTTACCGGATCAAGATTTGAATTTAATCCGAGTACCGACTCCACACCCGCGTGACGGTTTGCGAGTGAAGTTCCGGCAAAAAATTGCAGGTTCGTAGTGAGGACTTCAGTCCGCATTCAGGTTCGTAGTGAGGACTTCAGTCCGCATTCAGGCTCGTAGTGAGGACTTTAGTCCGCATTCAGGTTCGTAGTGAGGGGAGCATCTCAGTTTTGCATTTATAGTGCGAGCGTCCCCGCTCGCGTATGCTACAAATCGCGAGCGGGGACGCTCGCACTATAATAAAAAAAATGCTTTTTGCAAAATTGAGATGCTCCCAAGCGTGAGGACTTTAGTCCGCATCTATCCGAGGACTAAAGTCATCACGCTCCGGTGCATTTGGTTTTTGAAGAGGGCGAAGCATGACCGCAGATAAGTTATTAGTTATAATCTCATATTGACCGCGGTCATGCTTCGCCCCTACAAATATATTTGACAAACCCAGATGCACCTGCGATCGCCTACAATATTACAACTCCATCGGCCCCAAATACTTAGTCAAATAAGGCGAAAACACCTCATAAATCAGTGTCAGCGGCTTCCCGTGATGCCAAAACAAATAGTGTCGCCCCCAAAAAGGCCCCGACTCTTGAAAAGCCGACTCCAAGGCCACCGACTCACCGCAATAAATGCCTTGCACATCGCGATACAATTCAGTCCGCAGGCGCGCTAAACTTGCCCAAATTGGCAAAGATTTATTTTCCAAATATTCATCTACGTGACTCGCTTCCCACCAAGAAGTCGCGTAGGCGAGGCGCTGTCCCGAAGCTGTACGCAGCCACACTTGACGGCGCAGGCGCGGCCCTGGAACCGCCACAATTTGTGCAGGCGCGCCGTCTGCATCCTCACCCACTAAGGACATATCGATCACATCTACTTCTGTGGGTTCCCCTGTCAGCAGTTGCAGGTGACGGGTGGGGGAACCGTCGCCCAAGAGCAGTATTTGCCATGCGGGTGCTAGCTTGGTGTGGGGTAAACCCTTCTGTACTGCGTCTTCTGCTCCTTCCCACAGGGGGTTGAGAGCGTGCCAGGTTTGGCTGTTTTTTGGTGTAAATGTTGCAGTCAAGGGTCTTTACAAAACTTAATTTTTTGTTTATTATAACGCTTCTGCAATCTACAGTTTAAATCTGTTTAGAAACGGGTTCTCCGGCCCGTTCCACAATAAAATTGAGTTTTTGTGGAACAGGCATCTTGCCTGTTTTGAGAATGTTACGGGCTCTCCGGTCCGTTCCACAATAAAATTGAGTTTTTGTGGAACAGGCATCTTGCCTGTTTTTGAGAATGTTACAACATCTCAGTTAAATCCATTACCCAATCCGTTGCCGAACTTCTTTGCCCTATATGTTACGAATAACCGAAATCAAACTTCCCTTAGATCATCCTGAAGATGCGATCGCCAGCGCCCTTCTCAAAAAGCTGCAAATTCCCCCCGCAGAATTGCTCAGCTATACCATCTTCAAACGCAGCTACGACGCTCGCAAAAAAGCCGAAATTGTTCTTGTCTATATTGTGGATGTCGAGACAACACAGGAAAACGAACTTCTGCAACGCTTCAAAAAAGACCCTCATGTCATGGTGACGCCAGACACGAGTTATCGCTATGTAGCCCAAGCCCCCAGCAATTTGACGACAGTTCGGCCCATTGTGATCGGTACGGGGCCGTGCGGTATGTTTGCAGGGCTGATGCTGGCACAAATGGGGTTTCGCCCGATCCTTTTGGAACGTGGCAAAGCTGTGCGCGATCGCACGGCTGACACCTTTGGATTTTGGAAGAAAAAAACTGAATTCAACCCAGAATCTAACGCCCAGTTTGGCGAAGGCGGTGCGGGAACTTTTTCCGATGGCAAGCTCTACAGCCAAGTTAAAGATCCTCAGCATTACGGGCGCAAGGTGCTGACAGAACTTGTGAATGCGGGTGCTTCACCGGAAATTTTATATATTAATAAGCCGCATATTGGTACGTTTAAATTGGTGGGAATTGTCCAAAGTATTCGCGCCCAAATTGAATCCTTAGGCGGTGAGATTCGGTTTCAAACTCGTGTCGAAGATATTCATATCGAAAATGGCAAAGTGCAGGGAATTACTACAGCCAGCGGAGAATATATTGCTAGTAATTATGTAGTTCTGGCGGTGGGACACAGCGCCCGCGATACTTTTGAGATGTTATTCTCGCGCGGTGTTTACATTGAGGCTAAGCCTTTTTCGATTGGTTTTCGGGTGGAACATCCCCAAAGTGCGATCGATCGCTGTCGTTTTGGCGATCGGGCGGGCCACAAGCTTTTAGGTGCCGCCGA
Organism: Microcoleus sp. PH2017_34_RAT_O_A; assembly: GCF_020737885.1. NCBI lineage: Bacteria > Bacillati > Cyanobacteriota > Cyanophyceae > Oscillatoriales > Microcoleaceae > Microcoleus > Microcoleus sp. PH2017_34_RAT_O_A. The sequence goes on from NZ_JAEQDD010000019.1 coordinate 59,880, forward strand.
TTACAAACTGGTTCACCACTGTGCAAATGGTCGTTCTGTCTACAGTTTCTGTATGTGTCCCGGCGGTTTGGTAGTGGCGGCGGCGTCGGAACCGGGGCGACTTGTGACGAATGGGATGAGTCAATATTCTCGCAACGAACGCAATGCTAACAGCGGGATTGTGGTGGGTATCACGCCGGAAGATTATCCGGGTCATCCGTTGGCGGGAATTGAGTTTCAGCGTCGCCTAGAAGAACGGGCATTTGAGTTAGGAGGTGGCACTTACAACGCCCCTGGGCAGCTTGTGGGAGATTTTTTGGCGAATCGCCCTTCGATCGCCCTAGGCGCTGTGCAGCCTTCTTATACGCCCGGAGTTGTGATGACTGATTTGAGCGAAAGTTTGCCGGATTTTGCGATCGTAGCCATCCGCGAAGCACTTCCGGCTTTTGACAAACAAATTAAAGGATTTGCGATGGATGATGCGGTTTTGACTGGAGTGGAAACGCGCACTTCTTCACCAATTCGGATCAAGCGCAAAGACGATTATCAGAGTTTGAATACTGAAGGGCTTTATCCTGCGGGGGAAGGTGCGGGATATGCGGGTGGAATTCTGTCGGCGGGGATTGATGGGATTAAGGTGGCGGAGGCGGTTGCTTTGAGTATTTTACAATCTTTAAAGCACAAAGTTTGAGGTAGGATTAACTAAGATTTTGCACAATGTCAATTAGCCTTTTATGAACAGGCAAGATGCCTGTTCCACAAAGATTAAATTTCTTGTGGAACAGGCATCTTCCCTGTTGCTGTTGATGTAACATCTCAGATCAACCAACTGCAAATTCGGTGTATTGTCGGACATGAGGTGCATGATAGGCTAGCACAATTTCCTGGGATGGGACGCCTCGTGCTATTAATTGATTGGCGATCGCCTCTTCAGTTCCGTCATGCTGTACCCAAATTTTCCCATCTTTAATGTCTACATGAATTATGCAGCCATAAATTCGAGTGTTACTATCTTTCCAACCCACATGAACCAGTTGATAGCGATCGCTGACTAAATCGAAAATTGTCTCGCTGGAAACTGGATCGTGAGGCGATCGCCTCTGAGATCGTTCAGTTAGCAATTCCTGAATATATTGACGATACAAACTTACTTTATCCATTCAGAAATCTCCTGTTTTTCGGTGTCGTAAACTAAAAGTGGAATTTGATTGCGTTCAATTACCGTTTGAATAAATGAGTATTTGAAAAATTTTCTGTGAATACCTAATGGAATTGCCAGGTAAAGAGTTCTCTCTGGATCGTCAAATTCTAATGCAATCCGATAGTTGATAAATTGTCCCACTGCGGTATGAAACTCTGAAATCGTCGATGGTGCCAAAAACGTTTTGATTTCAATCGCAATTTTTTCATTATCCTTTGTAGCTGCTAATAACTGTTCTGCACCCAGATCGATATAAAAATCAACAAATCCGAGATCGATATGATAAGGGTCATCGGTAATTGTCCAACCCTGATTTTCGAGGGCAGTTTTGACGAGTTCGTGAAACTTATCTTTAGCTGGCATATTTAAACAGTAGCTAATTGCGATCGAATTTGAGTATCCGTATATTCCGGTGTCCAACCGACCGTGGTGGTAAAATAGCGCACAGCTTTAACTTTCCGGGCTGCTGTCAAATAAAACCAGTGTTCCGTATTCGCTGGTACGTTGATAAATTCTTCGGGCTGTACAGTCACTTCTACTTGACTACCGTCGGGACGCACAAAACCGAAAATTCCTTCTCCTGCTACAATGTAGCGGACTTCATCGTCAGCGTGAATGTGACACTTGTCGAATTTGGAGAGCAGAGTGTCGAGGCTTGGAATGTCTGGGTGTAGTACAATTAAGTCGCGGGATTGATAGCCTGCGCTTTCCTTGAGTTGCTGAAAGTAGCCGTCGAGGGCTTGTAGCACTTGCTCTTTTTGATTGTCGTCGATCGCATCGAGAGCCAGCAATTCCCGAATTTCTGGGTTGTCACCCACCGGCCAACTATTGAGTTGAATGTTCAAAGGAGCAAGTTCGCGGGTAATATCGCTCAGTTGAGTATAGGTTCTACCGTTTTCGAGTCGCAGGATAGCCATTTTTGCACGTTCCTATTTTTGATTAACAGACACAGCGAAAGACGCTTGTCGATCGCGCCTGTACAATAAAAACAATTTTAACTCACATTTTGCAGCATTCTCAGGCAAGATGCCTGTTCCACAAGAGTTGAAGATTTATCGCGATAAGATTGATAAGTCAGGCGCCCGGTAGCAACCGCTGCGATCGGCAACACTGAGATATTTTAGATGTAACTTTTGCAACAACTATGCCTACTTATACTGGAATTTCTAGCGAAGCTTTTCAGCATCCCCTCGATCGCCAAGCCGAGACCGCATTACGCAGCGTACCTGGATTTGACTTAATTGCCAGCAAATTTGTAGAATTTGTCTACGAACGACCGCAATTCGTTTACCTAATGGGAAATAGCATACAAGTCGGCCCGCGCCAATATGCCAGCATTTATCATATATTTCGGGAGTGCGTGCAGGATTTAGATATTTTTCCAGAACCGGGTTTGTTTGTGTCTCAGAATCCCGCTGTTAACAGCTATGCCCTCGGGAAAAATCAACCCTATATAGTTTTAAACACTGGTCTTTTAGATTTGCTGGATGAGTCAGAAATCAAAGTAGTCCTGGCTCACGAGTTGGGACACATCAAATGCGGGCATCCAACTTTAAATCAAATGGCGATGTGGGCGATGAGCATCGCATCAACAATTGGCGAGATGACTTTTGGGCTGGGAAATATTGTCGGAAGTGGTTTAATTTTCGCTTTTTATGAGTGGCGGCGGAAGGCTGAATTATCGGCAGATAGAGCAGCTTTGTTGGTGACGGATGATTTGAACAATGTGATGAAGACGATGATGAAACTTGCGGGAGTTAGCAGTAAATATGCAGATCAATGCAGTTTGCAAGAATTTATCCGCCAGTCTGACAACTATCAAGAACTCGATCGCGACAATCTCAACCAAGTGTATAAATTTTTACTTTACAACGGTGGCCAAGGCGTGATGCTGAGTCACCCTTTCCCGGTGGAAAGGCTGCGGTATTTGCGAGATTGGGCGGCTTCCGAGGAATACCGGCAAATTAAGCTGGGTAACTACAAGCGGGCTGTAGCTGAGGGTGCGGTTGATGTGAAGTCCCAAACATCTAACAGCGAGACGGAGGCTTTGCGCCGTCAGATTGAGGAGTTGCAGCGGGAGATCGATCAACAAAAATCTAAGCAAAAATAAGTTGAGGATGTGCCGCAAGTACCTTGCGGCTGTCATTAGCGCCTTCAACCACTGTTTGCGTAAGTCTTTGAAAATTTACCGGATTTGGGGGAGGGAGGAAAGTAAAAGGAAGACAGGCTGCGGATCTCCCATCCCGCTACCTCGGAATTATATTAGAGTGCGATCGTCCCCAAAAGCCATAGCCTGCATTTGCAACTTCCCTCCAATCTACAAACTGTCCTCTTTTTTCTGAAATCTGTTTCTCAGAAGGTGTAGTTTAAATCTAGATAAGCTTATAACTCAATCGGGGCAAGAAAAAAATGATTATTGATAAAGCAATGAATACTCACAAACCAACTTCTAATTTTTTCGGGAATATCGGAAAAATTGCGATCGCCCTCAGCGTGCTAGTCGCCGGAATGGCCTTTACAAATCCTCCGAGAGATAAATACCTAACTTATGCTTCCGGCGTGCTCGAAACCGAGTTTAAAAACACCGTGCGTAATGATTCCCGCGTACCCAAAGCTTTGAGTGGCGTTGCAGAGACTTTCCTGACTTCCCAGCGCGGCTCGATCGAACACTTGCTCGACAATACAACGGAACGTCAGAACTTTGGCGTTGTCAGCATTTACACAACTCAACTAGGTAAAAAAAGCTATCAAACGGTTGGAGCTTTTGGCAATTTCGTTACCCTCCCACCTAGTTCGGCAAATGCTGAAAAGTAATGTCAAATTAAGTTAAATTATAGAAACCGGGCTTGCGATCGAACCCGGTTTTTACTTACTAGAAATAATTGGTTTAAGGCCGGAACCTTTGTAGGGAGAAATTAAAATTAGACTATTAGACCTATTGCAAAAAACAATCTATTCTATAATTAATAGTTAGCATTTTATTATGCTAGTTTTAGCAGCAGGTACGTAGTTGCGCTTCAGCGCTCTTTCCGAGATCCAAAAAGAGCGCTTTCATCGCAACTACGTACCTAAATTTAATAGACATCTTGCCAAAAAGATATCTGCGATCATTAAAGATTTATAGCAATCCTAAATGATTGATGAAGATTGGTAGCGGTAGTGGATGGTGCGTGCCTACCACCTATCTATCGGGGCAACCTGGATCTTTAAGAGCAACTACAAAAAATATCCAAATGATGGGAAGACTACTATATTATAAAAATATTAAGTTTTATTAAACACGAAAAGTTCTCGTCCCACTTACTATTAAAATAAATAAGATAAATTTTTATGTTTGACAAATAAGCAGATGGCTATGCAATTAAGTAAGGGTGAGAGATTTAATCTCTCTCAAGAAGCACCGGATTTAAAAAAAATGGCGATCGCCCTCGGTTGGCAGGTAACGGAGGCAGGACAAAGCTATGACATTGATGTCTCTGCATTTATGCTAGGTTCGGACGGCAAATTACCTGACGATAATTTTTTTATCTTTTACAATAATCTGCAATCCTCTGACGGTTCGGTACTGCAATCGATTCCTGAAAACAACCCAGCTAAAGAAAATAAGACTATTTACGGCATTATCTTAGAAAAAGTTAATCCTGAAATTGTGGAAATAACTTTTGTTGTGACTATTCACGAAGCAGATAAAATCAATGCAAGTTTTAGGAATATCAGAAATAGTTTCATCAAAATTGTCAATTTGGATACCGGAATCGAACTTGTCCGGTATGAATTAACAGAGAGTTTTACACTAGAAACGGCTCTAGAATTTGGTCGTTTGTATAGAAAGAATGGAGAGTGGAGATTTCAGGCGGTAGGAGCAGGATATCAAGCTGGATTAAAGAGTTTTGTTGACAAGTATTGTAGGTGAAATAGCAATAACATTACTGCAAAGCAGCGATGAAAAAATATCGCCGACAGATTCTGATAGCAGCACAAAAACTCGCCGCCGGAGAAGAAGTAAAAGGTAAATTTTAGTCGGATTCGTTAATAGATGACAAAATGTGCTGGTAAGCTTCGATGGTTTTTCGGGCGATCGCCTCCCAGTTATAATATTTTTTAGCATAAGCTTGCCCGTTAAAGCCCCTGCGCTGCCTTTCCTGTGGTGCGAGGAGGGCTGATTCGATCGCACGGGCGATCGCCCCTACCTCCAGAGGCACCACCCACCCAGCCTCCGCTTGCTGAATGTCATCCCAGATATAAACGCGATCGGAAATAACCACAGGTACACCCGCAGCCATCGCTTCTGCTACGGCAATACCAAAGTTTTCGTAATAAGAAGGCAACACAAATAAGTCAGCTTTTCTCAACATCTCAGCTTTTGAATCACCGCTAACAAAACCCGTTATTGTAGTAAATCTTTCTAAAATTGATTTTTTTATTTTGACTTTAATTTTGGCTTCGTAATCGGCATCTTGGGGATTAGAACCTGCTAAAATAAAGTTAAATTTTAGACCATCTTCTAAAATACTTTCCAGTGCCGTAATTAGCAATTCTAATCCTTTTTTAGGTTCGATTCGCGACATAAATAAGATGATTGGTATTTCCGAATCAGGCAATATTTCAGGGTAAGCATCTGCCGTCACCCCCAATGGAATTATCAAATCTTTTGGAACAGACATCTTGCCTGTGCTATCTAATAGTAAACAATCTTGTGGCACAGGCATCTTGCCTGTGCTATCCAAACCAAACCTTTCTGAAATTTTAGCTTCTTGCTTGCTAGTGAAATGAATTGCTGCCGCACCTGCTAAATTAGGTCGTTCTAAAAGTGTAGCATAAACCTGTTTTAAAAGCTTTTTCTTCTGCAAATCTGCGGGGTCAAGCATACCGCAGGGCCGGATAATATACGGTAACTTGTGCCCTCTGGCAATTGTCGCAGCGAAAGAAGTTACTGGCGAGAACAAAGCGTGAATGTGAGCGAGGTCAAATTGCCGCGCATTTTGATTTAACCACTGCAATAAACTCAGAGAAAACTTATATCTGCGAAACGGAGAACAGCGGAAATAAATAATCTCATAGCCGTTTTGTTTGATTGGTAGATTTAACGGCACATCTAAAGGATCTTGACCGATATCTCCGTTAGAATCTGTAGTGATAATTGTGACATCAATGCCTTGGGAAGCGAGGGCGGCAGAAAGTCCTAGTACCATTTGACTCGGGCCACCGTAGACGAGGGAAATTGAGGGGATAATTTGAAGGATTCGCATGATTAGCCCTTGGTCTTAATTGCGGTAGCTGGTTGTGTTATTATATAAAAAATTGCAAGATTTGCACTTTATACTAATTTAGGCGATCGGAGGCAAGTTATGCTGATTGGATTCAGCGTCGGCAACTACAAATCTTTTAAAGAAACTGTCACACTCAGCATGGTAGCTTCGTCAATTACGGAGGACGATCGAGAGCTTGACGAAAATAATGTATTTGAAATCAATCATAGATTAAAATTGCTAAAAAGTGCTGCTATTTATGGAGCAAATGCCAGCGGCAAAAGCAATCTTGTTGCTGCTGTTAACTTTATGAAGTGGTTTGTCCTTAACTCATCCAAAGAAACGCAAGTTTCAGAGGCGATCGATATTGAAGCATTCAGGCTAAGCACAGAGACAGAAAAAGAGCCATCATTCTTTGAAATAGTTTTCTTGCTAGAAGGCAAAAATTTTAGATATGGTTTTGAGATTAATTCTGAACAGGTTGTTGCTGAGTGGTTGTTTCAAAGTGATGAAGATTCAGAAACAATGCTTTTTGAACGGGATTTTGACAGCTTTATATTAGATGATTTCCCGGAAGGGCAAGGTATTAGCGATAAAACTAGAAATAATGCTTTATTTCTTTCTGTTGTTGCACAATTTAATGGTAAACTTTCTGGCAAAATCCTGCTGTGGTTCAGTAAAACTTTGCAATTGATATCAGGCTTGCAAGATAGGCAATACCGCAAGGAAACTTTAGAGTCTTTTGAGAACGATCGCCACAGGCATGATATTATTGAATTCATTAAAAAATTAGACTTGGGTATTGCTGATATCCAAATCACAAATCAACCTGTATTTATTATTTCCAATAATACAGCATTATATGGTAATTCCTACGGTAGTTTATATCCTATTTCTGAAAGCAAACCAGCCGTGAAAACAGTTCATCGGAAATATGATGCTGACGGTAAGCAGACTGCTATAGAAATATTCGATATTGAAAAGCATGAGTCTGAGGGAACAAACAAATTGTTTGCATTAGCAGGGCTGCTTCTCGATACTTTGAGGACAGGAAAGATTTTATTCATAGATGAACTTGATGCCCGACTACATCCGTTGATTACTCGTGAATTAATCTGCTTATTCAATTCTAACGAGACTAATCCCCACAACGCACAGCTTATATTCACGACACATGACACAAATCTGCTTAGCAGCAAGACTTTTCGCCGAGATCAAATATGGTTTACCGAGAAAGACAATAAGGGCGCTACTGATTTGTACTCTTTAGTAGAGTATAAAGTAGGAAAAAATGCCTCATTTGAACACGATTACATCATCGGAAAGTATGGTGCTATCCCTTTTGTTGGTAATTTCAAAGAACTTCTAGGTGAACTCTATGCCTAAAAAAAGTTCGTCCAGAAGAACTATTGATTACTCTAAAAGAAAAGTTAAAAATAGAAGATGGTTTTTAATCGTGTGCGAAGGTGAAAAAACAGAACCCAACTATTTTAGAAGTTTCGCGGTAGACACAAAGGTAATCAAGCTTGATATCAAGGGAGAAGGGAAAAACACGAGGAGTTTAGTAGAAAAAGCTATTGAGTTAAAAAATGACTCAGAATACGACGAAAGCGATCGATTTTGGTGTGTCTTCGATCGCGATATTAACGGTAAAAATTCTAACGACGCGCAAAATTTTAATGCAGCTATGACTCTTGCAAAAAATAACGGCATTAAAGTAGCGTACTCCAATGATGCTTTTGAACTTTGGTATTTACTACACTTCCATTTTTATAATACTGGAATTTCTCGCAAGGATTATCAAAATATGTTGACGAAGTTGCTCGGATACGAGTATCAGAAAAACAGTGAAACGATTTATGAGGAACTGAAAAACAAACAACAGGATGCGATCAAACACGCAAAACGGCTTTTAATGGAATACGATCGCCCTAATCCTGAAAGTGATAATCCTTCAACAACAGTGCATCTGCTAGTGGAAGAACTTAATAGTTTTATTCCTAAGAGTTGATGAATTTTGACACGATATACCTTAAATATACTTGGTATTAGCACAATTTGACTTCTTCCCATGAGTCTGTGTATCCCATACGCGAGATAAAATTTATCTGATCGGGCTAACCCAATGGTGTTGTGATACGATCGAGCAAGATTAATCATGCAGAATACCAAAAATGACTGTTCATTTTTAAGTAACTTTAGGAGTTGAATCAAAAATGGCTAAACAATCTCTCTCATTTATGCCGATCGCAATTTCGATGTTAGCCGCCATTAGTTATCCGACAACCAATGCAGCCGCTACCGCCGAAGTATCGCCATTACAGCCAACAGCATCAGCCATAACCGTCGCACAGAAGCCCACTCCCAGCGACACGAATAAAAAGCTTCCTGACGTGCCGGCAAAGCTACAAGTGCCTGCTGGTAATGCTTTAATCTCCGAAGTGTCAGCCAAAGGCGTGCAAATTTACGTGTGTCAACCCAAAACTGGCGATCGCACTCAATTTGAATGGACATTAAAAGCACCGGAAGCTGATTTATTTAATGCAAGTGGCGCATTAGTTGGCAAACATTACGGTGGCCCAACTTGGGAGTATACTAAAGACAAGAGTAAAGTCGTTGGCGAAGTAAAAGAACGTGTAGATTCGCCCGATCGCACTACCATTCCTTGGGTGCTACTAAGTGCAAAAAGCAATGAAGGTAACGGCTTATTTAGCAAAGTTACCTATATCCAGCGCGTCAATACTAAAGGTGGCAAAGCCCCAGCTACCGGATGCGATTCTTCAAAACAAAATAGCACTACCCGCGTGGATTACACAGCAGATTACTACTTCTTTGCTGCCAATAAGTAATACGCTTGTTAAAAGGTTTTGCGGCAAAAGAAGCGTTTGGTTTATTTGCACGAATCCTTGAATAACCCAGGTGCGTCGCTATGAGATTGTTGATATGTAGTTAGGAATTTTTCATGGCGACACACCCTACGACTTCTATCTTCTGCTACAAAAGTTGTTTGTAAAAGTCCAATAACTGCTCAGCTAAGGCTTGATTTGTATAACTTGTCATAACTTTATGATAACCCCGATCGCCCAAATCAACAGCAAAATCCCGCGCTTCCATCAATTGCTGCAAACAATCGCGCAAAATCCCTGCATTTCCCTCTGGGAAGACTAACCCCGCATCGCCGATAACGTGGGGAATTTCGCCGCAATCGGAACCGATAACCGGGATTTTACAAGCCATCGCTTCAATTAAAACATGACCGAATTGTTCTTTCCAGCCCACGGTAGTCAAAGTTTTGAATTTATAGCTGGTTTGCGAGGGCAATACCAAACAGTTCATTAAGTTAATGTAAGGTGGAATTTCTTCATGGGAAACGCTTTCTACCCAGATTATTCGATCGCTGATGCCCCATTCTCTACATTTTTCTTCCAAGTGCGATCGCAATTTTCCTTGTCCTACTAACAACCACTTCCAAGAAAGTTGTTTCAATCCTGCTAATGCTTCAGCTAAAGTTAGCAGTCCTTTTTCTTCGACAAATCGCCCTACAAATCCTACCACAAAATCTGTTGGTTTAATGCCAAATTTTCTAGATAACTCAATATCTTTAGCAGCAGGCACAAACAATTTTTCATCTACTCCAAGTTGGGGCATTACTGCCATTGCACCTGTGTAGCCCCGCTGGTGCAAAATTTTAGAGCCATCTAAATTGCCGGCAATAATTCCGTCGGTATTCTGAAGATTGCAATTTTCTAATAGGGAAATAGGCCATTTCAATTCATAGGATAGATTCCACCAGGTAAATAATATATTTTTGGCTTGGAGTTTGAGTAATTTATTGAGTATAATTAATTGGCTGTAGGCTAGGGATTTTGAACCTTGTTCGACTTGGATAATCTGCGGTTTGAATTCGTGTAAAAGTCTAATTATATCTGTACCAAATGTTAGCAAGCCTTGATTGTTTTGACTAAAATTGGAGATGGGAACTATTTTAAATGAGTCTTCTTGATAAAATTCGGTTTCGATGATTTTATTTTGTACGCCTCCGGGTTTCCAGCGTCGTGGCACTACAATTGTTACTTCAATATCGGGTTCTAGGTTGGCTAATATTTTGAATTTTTCCCGATTTATGTCAACTATATAGGTGTGGCTGGCAACGAGGATTCTCATTTATTGGGAATGGGGAATGGGGCATTGGGAATGGGGCATTGGGAATGGGGCATTGGGCATCGGGCATCGGGCATTGCGAATTAATTCATAAATTATTTAGGGTTGATTTTGTCTTGATTTGTGTAAATTTGTCCGTCATTCCAGAGCGATTTGATGAGTGTTATGAGGGCACTGATAAAACCGAGGATATAAAAAGCAAATCTAGTGATAATTTTTAGGGGCGATCGGCTTTTATGACAAGGTGGATGCCCCAAAACGTGGCAGTCAAAGAGTTTGGCAAAAAATCGCAGGCATTGAAAGACGGTTAAATTTTTCAATCCCATCAGGAAGTGGTTGTGATAAAATGTGGTTTGATATTCGATCGATCGCGTGCTGACATCGTGACATCCGCCGCTTTCTTCCCCCAAGTGAACTAAACAAGCACTGGGATCGTACCAAATTTTCATGCCAGTCGATCGCAATCTCAAACAAAAATCCGACTCCTCCCGCACCGCACTCCCTGCAAACCGCTCGTCAAACGTCAAATCCCACTCGGCAAAAACCTGACGGCGAAACGACATATTGCAGCCTCTAGCCGAGAGTACCTGCTGCGGTTTGACTGTATGCACCAAATCGATAAAATACCAAGCAATGCCCGGATCCATGGCTTCTGGGGGCAAAAAGTCGATCGCCAAATCGCCTCCAGAATTACCCAGTTTCATTCTGTCAAAAACCCTGCCCGCCACACATCCCACATCCGGTTTTGCTAAATAATTATCAGCATGAGCGGCTAAAAAACCATCCGGCAATTGTACATCATCATCAATAAATAAAATAATCTCTCCCACAGCGCGCCGCACAGCATAATTTCGAGCTCCCGGTAAACTCGCCCAATCTACCGGAAACCACCGAATTTTCCCCGCAGTTGCCAATTCCTCTAAATAAACTTGAGTTTCCGATTCGTGAGTGCGAGTTTGATCGATTACCAGCACTTCAAAATTCGGGTAATTTTGCCGAATCGCGTCAGCCAATGTCTCTCGCAGGGGTTGCTCGCGGTTGTAGGTAGGTATCACAACAGAAATCATCATTCGCAGTTGCCACTTTAATTATTTCTCTAAACGCCAAAGCCACACATCGCCCGGTGGGTAAATTGGTGTAATTTTATATTTTTGCACTTGTTCTAATTCAAATCGCAATAGCTCGGTGCTTCTGTAGAGAAATACATCGCTAAAACCATCAGGAATTTTAACTTGCTCGGGTTTCACTGCTAGCAAAAGCTCTACTTGCGGCTTCAGCAAATAGCTGACAGACAGTATTTTTCCGGTGAGGTTGTTGCCTCCGTGACAAATCACTAAAGGTTTTTGGGCTTGATTGACAATCGCCGCTACTGCGGGATTGTATTTAGTGCTAGAAGGATACTTGTTCCACCAAAGTTGTGACTGTGAGCTGACGGCACAAGAAACTATTTCACTCGATATTAGGGCTATTAAACCGAGCTGCCAGAGTTTTTGTCGTGGATTGTTGGCGGTGGTAATTTTAGCGCTAAAGAGGTAGGCAACAGCTAGCTGGATTCCTAAAAGATAGGGAACTAGATAGCGATCGGCAATGCCTCCCACTGCTATCAATACTATCGCTGTAATTCCGATCGCTGTCAAGACCAACAGCCAAACTCGTTTGGGAGTTGAGTAGCAAAGCAAGTAGATTGAATGTGCGATCGCTAATATTAATATAACTGCTACAATCAGTCTGATTGAATCAGTAGTATTGCTCGAACCTAATTTGATGATTCCACCCGCCCAATGGGTGTCAATAAAAGTTCTACAGGTGATAATAATCAAAGGTTTAAGTGAAGATAGGGCCGAAAGAGAAAGATGGGGTAAACCTACTGTTGCAGCGATTCTGGGCGAGTTATCAACTAATACGAAAATCCAAGGAGCGAAAATGAGTGTTGCTGCCGCTGAAGCTAGTAAATAAGCAATTAATGTTTGGCGAACACGCCAATTTTCAGTGATAATTACGTAGATACCGTGGGCTAATATTACTATAAAAAATAATAAACTACAATACAGTCCTACAGTTAGGGCGATCGCATAAATCAACCAAACGCCTTTGCTCAATTTCGATGTAGATTTAAATGTAGATTTAAATGTAGATTTAAATGTGGCGGTAGATTTTTGTAGGGCGATCCTCTTCGTTGGCGCAGCCCCCGTAGGGGCGGGCTTCGCTAACGCCCGCAGCAGAATGGCATTCGACAGCAAGACGAGGACAGCAAACATCATGTACGGCCTTGCCTCTTGCGCGTACAAGACGTGAAAAGGCGACACAGCCATGATTGTCACAGCCATCCATCCCGCACGTGCAGAGCGAAATAATTCCCAGCACAGCCAATAAACGCTCGGAAAAATCAACAAACTCATCCAAGCTGAAAGACTTCTGACAGTTGCCACTTCCGGGCCGAACCACTGCACCCAAAATCGGGCTAAAATAAAATATAGCGGCGGTATTTGAGGTTCTTCTGTAGCTAAACCTTTAACTGTATCCAACCAACTTTTTTCGGGATTTATCTGCTGGTATTTCCGCTGCAAATCTTGAACGGTAATTGTTTTTCCTTGAAAATCTTGCTGTACCATTTCCGTCCAGGTGTAGCCAGAAATTCGCAGCGAGGTGATAGATTCGTCGAAGGAGTAGACTTTGCGATCGAGGTTTGTAAATCTAAAAAATATCCCCGTTATTAATATGACGACAATTAAAATTTTTAACCAAGTTTGGTGTAACCGCCCATTTTTAATTGATTTGCTGTTCATAAAATCAGAAATGGGGAATTGAAGAAAGAAGAAGTTAGTTGTTTAGTCTATAAGTAATAAGGATGAGGGAATAAGCATGAGAAAGTGGTTTCAATATCCCCTATATTTTACTAGAGGATTCTTGCCATTGGTGTCAACTCAATCTCAAGCTTAGTCTTAGCCTAATGTCGATCGCCGAGAGCTAGATCCCCCCTCACCCTCCGTAGGTACGTTGTTGGGCTTTAGCCCTCTTTAGGCGTATATCTAAAGAGGGCTAAAGCCCAACAACGTACCTAGAGAGATACACAGGATTTCAGACTCAAGTTGACACTTCCCTCTTCCTTCTTCCTTCTTCCAACTGTCAACTGTCAACTGTCAACTGTCAACTGTTAGATAGCGATGTGTTGCTGAACGGCTAAGACTAAATTTTCAGTCCAGAAGTTAGCTAAGTCGGCGCTGGCAGCTTCTACCATAACTCTGATTAGCGGTTCAGTGCCAGAAGCGCGAACCAAAATCCGTCCCTGTTCTCCCATTGCAGTTTTAGCGCGATCGATCGCCTTTTGCATGGGTTCGCACTCGTGCCATCTTAAGCGTTTTTCGCGATCGTCCACCCGCACATTTACCAACAACTGCGGATATGTTTGGAAACTGTCACTTACCAATTGTGACAAAGATTCCCCTGACTCACGCACCAGCGAAGCTATATGCAAAGCTGTCAACAAACCATCGCCACTAATACCGAAATGCGGACAAAGAATGTGCCCCGACTGTTCGCCGCCCAACATCGCACCCGTGCGCTGCATTTCAGCGTGAACGTGCTGATCTCCGACGTTTGTTCTAGTTAGTTTGCCCCCCAATTCTTCCCAAGCTCGCTCGAAGCCCAGGTTAGCCATTACAGTAGAAATAATTAAATTATCCGGTAACTGTTCGGAGGCGCGCAATTGCTGGCCCCACAGATAAAGAATGTAATCGCCGTCAATCGATCGCCCTTTGTTGTCAACACCCAAAACTCGATCGGCATCACCGTCAAAAGCAAATCCCAAATCAGCCTGGTGTTCCAAAACCGCCGCTTGCAAACTGTCGAGATGAGTAGAACCGCAGTTAACATTAATGCGAGATCCATCAGGAGAATTGTGCAAACAGATCACATCCGCCCCCATTTGCTCAAACACCGCCGGCGCCAAACCAGCAGCAGCCCCCCAAGCCAAATCCAAAACCACCCGCATTCCCCGCAAATTCATCTGTTGCAGCGAATCTGAGAGAGAATCAGCATAATCTTTAATCAACTCCGGGCGGTGGTAGTGATGCCCCAAAGCCAAGCTAGCAACCGCAACCTTAGCCCCTCGGATTCCCGCTTCGATTTGTTCCTGCAAATGCTGAGACAGCTTTGACCCGTTGGGGCCGAAAAACTTAATCCCATTGTCTTCTGGGGGATTGTGGCTAGCCGAAATCATCACTCCGCCCACAGACTGCGAAATGCTTGCCAGATAAGCAACGCAGGGAGTGGGACACAAGCCCAAATTCCACACTTCCAAACCGGCGGCTGTCAAACCAGCCGACAGTGACATTGCCAGCATATCGCTGGAATTTCTGCTGTCTTGTCCCAAAATCACAGGGCCCTGGTTGGGGGCATTTTGGCGTAGAACTTGCCCAGCCCAGAATCCAACTTGCAGCGCTAGGGGTGCAGTCAGCAATTCTCCAACTTTCCCGCGAATTCCGTCGGTGCCGAAAAGTTTTGTATTTGGTAGGGAGAGGGTATTTCCCAGCAAAATCGTATCGCGTTTGACTGGTTGTACCGAGTTAGTAGCCGAAAACTCGCTGCCGCGATGGCGCGAAGGTGTCTGAACCATATTCACTCCTTTAGGAATATTCACACTCACACTTTGCAGTTCATGTTACAACTGAAAGATCTTTTTTTCAGCGTAAAGTTAATTTATTTCGAGGATTTCTCAGGAAACTTGCTTTGACAAGCTACGGAGCAAGTTTAACTTCTTCAGAAAAATTTGTATGGTATCTAAGGGAAAAACTTTTATGGGGCGCGCCAAGAGGATCGTGGCGATCGCTCTTGGGGACGCTTCCACACGGATTTGAGACGATCCTGATGCCCTTTGAGTCTGTCAATCGATTTTAGATTTTAGATTTTAGATTTTAGATTTTAGAGGCGACCCCACGGATAAATTCGGGGGAAGAGAGGATTTTCGATTTTCGATTTGGGGGATAAATCACGTGGCGGGTACCACCTGTGAAATTCGCTTGTCAGCAACTGCGGGTATAGAAGGTTAATGCTGTGTTGCCATATACTTTTTGGCGGCAAATTTCTAGGCCGGGTATCGGTTGGGTCGATCGCTCCGGGCTGTGTTCGATCGCGATTTCGCCATCAGGTGCTAGCATTTCTTGGCTGGCGATCGCGTTCAACACAGGTTCGTACAAGTCGCTGGCGTAGGGCGGATCGAAATAAATGCGATCGAATTGCTGTGGTGATAGTGAGGCTAATTTGGCGATCGCATTTCCCCGCAGAATTTGGAACGTTTGCGAAGAGTCTGCTACTTGCTCCCAATTTTCGCGGATAATCGCACAAGCATTTGCCGACTGTTCGATGCCGGTGACACTCAAAGCCCCGCGACACAAGGCTTCTGCACCCATCGAACCGCTGCCGGTACAGATATCGAGCCATTTGCAATCTGCGATCGACCCTTGCCAAATATTAAATAAAGCCTCTCTCACTCGCGCCAGAGTCGGGCGAGTTGCCAGTCCCGGCAGAGTTTTTATTTGGCGGTTTCCGTAGATTCTGATACTCATAAGAAGAAGGAAGAAGGAAGAAGGAAGAAGGAAGAAGGAAGAAGGAAGAAGGAAGAAGGAAGAAGGAATAAAGTATTTGTAGGGTGCGTCGCCATTAAAAATCCCTAAATTCAATGAACAATCTCATAGCGACGCACCTTACACTTCGGGCTAGTGGAAACAAACTACCAACTCGGTTAGTACCACTAATTTTTATAAATTATATTATAATTTGACCAAAAATGGAATTTGGAGCCGACAAAGCAGCTCCATTCTTTTGGGAAAATCGTATCATTTAAAACCCAGACTTAACAGTATTTTCTGCTTGATTAGATTCAGGTACTGGTGTCTGGGCTTGTTTGACACATAATACAGCATTGCTGACTACCAGTGATACTAACACCACTTTAACAGGAAACGAAACAGGAGGAGTATTCATAAATTTATAATTGGTAATTAGTAATTAGTAATTGGTAATTGGTAATTGGTAATTGATTCCGAAGTTTGGGCAACCACCGGGGATTGCCCTAGGGAATAACAACTATCAAAAGTTGTTGATAATCATCGGTTGGGTTTGTCGCGCCGGAGGAGATGCCGGTACAGGAGCAGGATAAGGTTGTGGATAAACCGGATAACCTGGTTGCGGATATCCAGGTGCAGGTGGATATGTTGGTTGTTGATAAATTGGCTGTTGATTGGGTTGTCCGGGATATTGAGGTACAACATTAGGTTGTCCGGGATATTGAGGTGCAGCATTTCCGGGAAAACTTTCAGGAGAACCAGCAGTTCCTTGGGGAAATTGCTGTTGATTTTCTGGGAGATTTTGAGGATAAGATGGAATTCCCAAGATGCCTTCAACAGCGCGGCGGAGAATTGGTCTCAGGGGAATTGCTAAACTCATTTCGGCGCTTGAGCCGATCGCCATTACAGACAGCGTTCCGACAATAGCTAGTTTTCCGAATCCTTTTTGCAGTTGGTGTTGAGCAATCATGGTTTGTCTTCCTTGTCAAGTGATTTTAGATTTTGGATTTTAGATTTTAGATTGAATTCATAGATGAGTATGGGTATTCAACTAAAATCTAAAAGTTAAAGTGTTGGTGAATAGATAGATGCAGCCGAGAACTAAGGCATGGGGCGAGAATTGGGTGCGTTGCCGTATTGATTCCGGTTTTTTTGTTTGTGGTTGTTTGTGGCTGCTTGCTTAACTGTTGATACTTTCCCACAAGCCAAAAGCAAGGGCTACGGAAGAATCGGGAGTTAAGCAAGGAGTTAAGAATCTCGATAAATACCGAAACTTAGGATTTATTTCATCGCACCCAAAACGAGACATCGCGGCGGCCGTTAACAGAAGTTCCAAACTGGGTAACGTTGACATTGTTGCAGTTGAATTCCCCGAACAAACCGCGATTTCCTTGGTTGCTACCTCGAACGGCGATTGTCCCGTTACCGTTAACTCTTTCAACTACTCCAATGTGTCCGTGAGTGCGATCGGCACCGGGGAATGAAGACTGCATAACAACGACTGCACCGGGTTGAGGCCCAACTTGACGGAAGCCGTTACGTTGCAACACTGAACCGTAATCTTTGGCACTCCAAACATAGGGAGGACGCAGTTGAAAACGATTGTTTGCGTAGTGTACGCACTGGCAAAATTGCGCGGCTGCGGCTGGTTTGATATTGGATAAACTCGCAGTTACGACTGTGCTGGCGGCGGCGAAAGCAGTTAACAAAGCTAGGGAGATTTTGGAGGAAGAAGTAAATAATTTCATGGTTGATTCCTTGTTTGTTTGCGGTTGTTTGCTTAACTGTTGATACTTTCGCAGAAGCGCCAAAGGATTTCTCGCCAGAAACGGGACTTAAACAAGGAGTTAAGGATGGGTCGAAATATTTTTGTCAAGCCTTTGCTCGGAAAGGGTTTCAGGCGTTATAAAATTTAAAGAGGGCGAGAAAGTTAACTCCGGCTTCTCCTGAGTCGATCGCAAATTCCGATTAATTCCGGCGTACACCCCATCTCTCGCGAGGTTTTCCCTCGCCAACCGCCGTCTCAAGCGGAGTGCGCGTGCTAACAGAGAGCCCGATTTAAAATCTAAAATCTAAAATCTAAAATCTAAAATCCAAATGAATGTACCCAAAGCAAGGCGCGATCGCGGCAGAATACTTACAGACAAAGGATGGAAGAAAATCTGGGACGCGATTTATCTCAAATTTACCGATCGCCCCAGCTTGCAAACCATCTCTGAACAAACCGATCCTGGACTTAATCGAAATTCTCCGTCTTTCGTCTCGACGGATACGGTGTCTAATATATTGAACCGGCGAGCCCCCGCTGACACAGCCAAAATGGAGAGTTTGTTTGCAGCTTTTGGACTGCGACTCGAATCTGACGATCGCACTTCCGGGGATATTTCCGGTAATCTCGCGCCCGCGCCCACTCCTCAAACCCCGCAAAATTGCAGCGAATTGCCGGATATTTCGGGGTTTTTCGGTCGCCGGGAAGAACTGGGTTTCTTGAAAAACTGGATTTCGGGCGATCGCTGTCGGTTAGTTGCGATCTTCGGGATGGGCGGAATTGGTAAAACTGCACTTTGCGCGCAATTAGCCAAGCAAATTCAAAACGAGTTTGATTTTGTCATCTGGCGGAGTTTGTCGAATCAGCCGAGTTGTCAAGATTTGGCGATCGGCTTAATTCAATTTATCTGCGACTGTCAGGGCAAAAAATTGCCAGAAAACCTCAGTGACGGCATTTCCGTTCTGATTGAATATTTGCAAGCGCACCGCTGTTTAATCGTGCTTGACGGCGTGGAAACGATCTTAGATACGGGCGGTTTTGCTGGCAAATATCGATCGGGCTACGAAGATTACGAAAGGCTGTTCAGACAAATAGGAGAATCCAACCATCAAAGCTGTTTATTGCTTACCAGTTCGGAAAAATCTAGAGACATAGCTATGTTGGAAGGTCAAACTCGTCCCGTTCGATCTTATAAACTCACAGGTTTAGACAATATGGCCGCGCGGGAAATTCTGACAGAAAGAGGCTTAATTCAAGAAAAACAATGGGACGAATTAATTGACTGTTATGCCGCTCATCCTTTAGCCCTGAGGATTGTTTCAGCAATGATTTTAGAGTTATTTAATGGTAAAAGTTCAGAGTTTATCAGAGAAAATACCGTATTTTTAGGTCAAATTAACCATATTTTATCGCAGCAATTTCAGCGACTTTCGGTATTAGAAAAAGATGTAATCAAGCAGTTGGCTACGGCGGGAGCACCAATGGATCTAGCTCAATTGCGCCGCGGACTTTCTGAACCGGTTAAAACATCGAATTTGATGGAAGCGCTGGAATCTCTGGGATGGCGATCGCTAATTGAGAAAATCACAGTCAGCGGCAATGTCGCTTTCACGTTACAGCCGGTGGTGAGGAAATATGCGATCGAGCGATAGGTATTAGCTGGTACGATATGCTGCGAGATCGTAATTTTAGGATTGGGATAGCGATCGCAAATCATTAAGGATTGCTATACACCTTTTGAAAAAAAGCAGGTATGTAGTTGCGCTTAAGCGCTCTTTCCGCAAGTCTTAAAATTAATTCAGGTATGAGGTATGTAGTTGCGCTTAAGCGCTCTTTCGGCAAGTCTTAAAATTAATTGAGGTATGAGGTACGTAGTTGCGCTTAAGCGCTCTTCCCGCAAATATTAAAATTAATTGAGGTATGAGGTATGTAGTTGCGCTTCAGCGCTCTTCCCGCAAATATTAAAATTAATTGAGGTATGAG